>CAYXRA010000089.1:0-1551 GCA_964467525.1 uncultured Calditrichaceae bacterium | reverse complement strand
ATGACCACCAAACAACTCGAAGATTATCTCTGGGGCGCCGCTAATATTCTGCGTGGAATGATTGACGCTGCTGACTTTAAGCAATACATCTTTCCGCTATTATTTTTTAAACGTATTTCGGATATCTGGGATGAAGAATACAAAGAAGCGCTGGAACTTTCTGGTAACGATTTAGATTACGCCCGCTTCCGTGAAAATCACCGTTTCCAGATTCCCGATGGATGCCACTGGAACGATGTGCGTAAAGTAACCGTTGACGTGGGCAAGAGACTGCAAAAATCCCTGCGCGATATTGAGAACGCCAATTTTGAATTGCTGCACGATGTATTCGGCGACGCCCAGTGGACAAACAAACGGCGCTTAAGCGATGAAAAGTTACTCGACCTGATTGAACACTTTTCCGAAATGGATTTAACCGTAAAAAATGTGCCGCACGATTTGATGGGCATTGGTTACGAATATTTAATTAAAAAATTTGCCGACGACAGCGGACACACCGCCGCCGAATTTTATACCAACCGTACCGTTGTAAAATTAATGACACAAATTACTGATCCCAAACCCGGCGAAAGCGTTTATGATCCCACTTGCGGTAGCGGCGGCATAATGCTCAATAGCGTGGTGCATTTAAAAGAACAGGGCAAAGAATACCGCAACCTGAAATTGTATGGGCAAGAACTGAATCTGATCACTTCCGCGATTGCCCGTATGAATATGTTTATGCACAATATTGACGAATTTCAAATTGTGCAGGGCGATACGCTGGATAACCCGCAGTTTATAGAAAACGATGAACTGAAAAAGTTTGATATTATTATGGCCAATCCACCATACAGCGTAAAACGCTGGAACCAGAAAAAATTTATGAACGATCCCTTTGGCCGCAATATCTGGGGCACGCCGCCGCAGGGTTGTGCCGATTATGCTTTTCAGCAACATATTATAAAGAGTTTGAAGCCGGATACCGGCAGAAGTGTTACGCTCTGGCCGCATGGCATTCTGTTCCGCGACGCAGAAGCCAAAATGCGCCAAAAAATGATCGAGCAGGATCTTGTGTATGCGGTAATCGGACTGGGTAAAAACCTGTTTTACAACAGCAGCATGGAAAGTTGTCTTTTGGTGTGCAACATGAACAAGCCGGAAAACCGCAAAGGTAAAATCATTTTTATTAACGGCGTTAACGAAGTGCACCTGGAACGCAGACTTTGCCAAAGTAATGAGCAATGAAGAAGTCCGGCAACACAAAGGAAATTTGAGCCTGCAACTTTATGTAAAACAGGTTAACAATATAAGCGAACATAATACAGAAGAACTGATTGCCGAAATAAAATCCGGACAACTGAAAATCAATGATTCAATTGAAAAACTTTTTCATAAACTAAATGATGTTGGGATTGATGTATGAATTTGAAGATTGATAGTTGGGGAAAAGTTAAATTAAGTGATATTTCATCAATCATAATGGGACAATCGCCACCTTCAAATACGTATAATGTTGATAAAATTGGTTTACCGTTTTTTCAAGGCATAACAGAATTTTCGGATAGGCAC
>CAYXRA010000088.1:0-17609 GCA_964467525.1 uncultured Calditrichaceae bacterium | reverse complement strand
TAAATCGACAGTTCAATAATTCTTTTCCCTCCTTTCCCGAAATTATTTTTCAGCAAATGTAGTTTAGCAAAATATTATGAAAGAAATTGCACTTTTATTCATGAAACTGGGTGTGATCGCCTTCGGCGGTCCTGCGGCGCACATCGCCATGATGGAAGACGAGGTGGTCGGCAAACGCAAATGGATGAGCCGCCAGCATTTTCTGGATATGGTCGGCGCCACCAATCTGATTCCCGGACCAAATTCCACGGAAATGGCCATGCACTGCGGCTATCATCGCGGCGGTTTCGCCGGACTGGTTGTCGCCGGATTATCCTTCATCACTCCGGCGGCGCTGCTTACCGGGATTCTGGCCTGGCTGTATGTCAGCTACGGCAGCGTTCCGGCGGTCGAACCGTTCCTCGTCGGTATCAAACCGGCGGTACTGGCCATCATTTTGAATGCCATCTTTAAACTGGGTAAAAAAGCACTCAAGGGCTGGATGCTGGGCGTCATCGGCGGCATCGTGCTGATACTGGCCCTGCTGGGTGTCAATGAAGTTGTGGCGATTTTATCCGGCGGCCTGATCGGGGTGGTTTTGATTCTATCTAAAGAACGCTTTTCAAAAAATCAACTGAACAGCTTCAATCCCTTGTTTCTCATCGTGAAAATTAAATTACCCGCGGCGGCTATATTTGCCTTGCCGCCGGTAAGCGGTGCATCGGTTTCGCTGCTCAGTCTGTTTCTGTTTTTCCTGAAAATCGGCGCTGTTTTGTTCGGCAGCGGCTATGTGCTGGTCGCCTATCTTGACGGTGAGCTGGTGCAAGGCCTGGGCTGGATCACGGCCGGCGAACTGGTTGATGCCATTGCCATCGGGCAGTTTACACCGGGACCGGTACTTTCGACGGCGACCTTTATCGGCTATCAGATTCAGGGATTCTGGGGCGCGGCGGTGGCAACGGCCGGTATTTTTTTGCCGTCATTCTTTTTTGTGGCAATATTGAATCCGTTGATTCCAAAACTGCGCCGGTCGAAAATCACCGCTGCTTTTCTGGATGCCGTAAACATCAGCGCCGTCGGTATTATGATCGCCGCGCTGATTCATCTGTACGGACAGGTACTGATCGACTGGCAGAGCTGGCTGATTGCCCTGCTGAGCGGTGTAGTGGTATTTAAATTCAGGAAAATCAATTCTGCCTATATCGTCCTGGGCGGCGCTGTACTGGGGATGATTTTCTATCTCCTTAACGTTTAAATTTCTTAGGTTGATAGAAAGCAAGTTTCGTTGCGCCGGACAACGGTGGTATTTATATTATCCGATAGCAAAAGATTCGGATGCATGGCATTCCCCGGAAAAATCAGTGGAATACCGGATTGACGGATGAATCATAAACGCAATTCACCATCATTCCGGTAATACAACATACCAAATCTAATAACGGAATCAAATCATGAAATACCAATATTACCACAATGCCGCATTTCACAGTCTAAATTACCAAAATGCTATTTTTCATTCATTGCTGATTTTAAACGGCCGCATTATCACTGTGGATGATACTGCGGATCAAATGGCCGGACATCTTAAACACGACGTACAAAAAATCGATTTACAGGGACACACTGTCATCCCTGCATTTACCGACTGCCACACGCACTTCGCCGCCTACGCGCTGACTTTTGAACGCATCAATCTGAGCGAAGCAAATTCCCTGCAGGAGGCCCTGGAAACCATACGCAGTTTTAAGGGAAAAGCGCAGTCCGGACAGTGGATTCTGGGTACCGGCTGGAACCGCAATCTCTGGGAAGACGGTCAGCCCAACCGGCGTCAACTGGATGAAATATTCCCCGATCAGCCGGTGGCTCTGCACAATAAGGATAATCACACACTGTGGGTCAATACGGTGGCCCTGAAACAGGCCGGTCTGTTTCGCAAACCGAAGGCATCCGTATCGGCTAAAATTCAGCCAGATACAGACGGGATGCCCAGCGGTCTGATATTTGAGGATATGATGAAAAAGGTGCTGAACCTGGTGCCGTATGCCACGCAGGAACAATCGGAGCGCTGCCTTAAAAAAGCGGCCCGGCAGCTATTCAGCTACGGCGTCACTTCCGTGCACAGCATGGAAGGTGTAAGGGAGTTTAATTTTTTTGCCGGACTCAACCGGCGGGGCGAGCTGCCGCTGCGTATCTGCATGCAGCCGCCGGCCGGGCAGATGGAATTTTTCATCAAAAGCGGACTGATTTCCGGCTATGGTGACGACTGGCTGCGCCTGGGCGGCATGAAGTATTTTGTCGACGGTTCGCTGGGCTCGCAAACGGCGGAAATGTTTGAAAAATACGATAACCTCGATCATGCCGGCATCGGGGTTTTAACGGAAAAAGAACTAACCGAAGCAGTCGTGCACGGCGCTGAAAACGGACTCAGCGCCACCATTCACGCCATCGGCGATAAGGCCAATTTTAAAACGCTCAATGCCATCGAAAAAGCACGTGACCGGGAAGACGGGCGCTATGATCTCCGGCATCGAATCGAGCACGCCCAGATATTGCGGAAAGAGGATGTTCCCCGTTATGCAAAAGCCCGGGTAATCGCTTCCATGCAGCCGCAGCAAATCGCCGTCGATGTCAGAATCGGTAATCGCTATCTCGGCGGGCGCAGCCGCTATGCTTATCCGATCAATAGCTTTCTTAATGATGGCACCCGCGTCGTATTCGGCTCGGACGCGCCGATTGTCGAACCGGTTCCACTGGAGGGCATTTACGCCGCAATGACCCGGAAATATATGCTCGATCCGCGGGAAAAGTCCTGGTATCCCGAGGAACTCATTTCAGCCAGGCAGGCGGTACTGGGCTATACCAGGGAAGCGGCCAGCGCTTCATACGAAGAGCATCTGAAAGGCACGCTGGAGGTGGGCAAGCTTGCCGATTTTATCGTGCTTGACAGGGATATTTTTAACATCCCTGCAGAAGAAATGCTTGCGCTGAACATTGAAAAAACAGTGCTGAACGGCGACATTGTTTACGACAAACAAAATTAATGTTGACTCAATTACGAATAAATTTTAATTTAGCACAGTTTTAGCCCGTATTCCCCGTTTTAAACAGAGAGGAGCTTCAATGAAAATTAAGGAAAAAATAGAGAATCATGTGGCAGTTTTGACACTTTCCGGTAAAATGATGGGTGGTCCGGAAACCATGGCTGTGCATGACCATGTCAAGGGTTTGATCAGTGACGGCATCAAAAAGGTTGTGATCGATCTGGGCGATGTACGCTGGATGAACAGTTCCGGAATGGGTGTATTAATGGCCTGCATGACGACCCTGAGCAATGTTGAAGGTAAGCTCGTATTAGCCCGCGTTTCGGAAAAAGTTAACAGTTTGCTCATGATTACCCAGCTCATCAAAATTTTTCAGACTTACGAAACGGTAGAACGCGCGGTTGCTTCTCTGGAATAATCTATTTCAAACAGCACGGATGTTTGGTTCAACGCCGCAATCCTGAAGCGAAAACATTAATCTCCGCATATGAAGGAATGGATGCTGATATTGATCCATTCCTTTTTATTTTATTGATTAGACCCTTTCCTCATCCTATATTTACTTAAAGAATTTTATTCAATAGTGTCGACAGTTAACTGATTATTCGGTTTCTTTGATTTTTGGTCTGTAAAATAAATTGGATTAAGGAGCAAAGTCAGAAATCATGGCATCAAATATTGAACTGGCAAACAAAAAAATAGCTGAACTGCAAAAAGCGCTGGATCGAAAACATATCGAAATGCGTTCCATCAAACAAATCGGTAAGTCTTTGAGTTCGGAATTGCGCACGGAAAAACTGCTTCTGCTGATCATCGATGAGGTAAGCCGCCTGATGAACGCCGAACGCAGCACCCTTTATGTGGTCGATGAAGAGCAGGGTGAACTGTGGTCCAAAATTGCCCAGAAAGCGGAAATAAAGGAAATTCGTCTGAAAATCGGTGTCGGCATTGCCGGTCATGTGGCCCAAACCGGACAGGTGATCAATATCCCCGATGCCTATAATGATGAACGGTTTGATCCGACCACCGACAAGAAAACCGGTTACCGCACACGCAGCATTCTGACCATGCCTATTTTTGAACCTTTGAGCAATGAACGCAAAAAGCCAAAAATCATCGGCGTTCTGCAAACACTGAACAAAAAAGACAAGGCTTTTGATGCAGCGGACGAAGAGCTGCTGGCCAGTCTGTGCTCCCAGATCGCTATCGCACTGATTAACTCCCGTTTGTACACCGCGCTCGAAAAGAAAGTCAATGAAATAAACCTGCTGTTTGATATTGAAAAGGAATTGAACAAGGCTTATAATCTGGAAGAATTGCTGCGATTCCTGGTGGTGAAATTAACCAGGGCATTGCATGTGGAAGCGGCGCTGATCGCTTTGGGTGATGATCAGAGCGAGGAATTTAACGGGCTGGTAACGCAAAATAATGACGAAGCTGTCCTGAATGAATGCCGGCTAAACAGCGCAAAAGGCATCATCGGTGAAGTGGTGCGCAAAGGTCAGTTTTATGTATCGAATGACATCCGCAATGATCCGCTGTTTGCTGAGGACCCTTCCCGTGATCTGAATCCGGATATCGTGCAACTGGTCTGCGCCCCCCTGATGATCGGAAAACAGGTGATCGGCATACTGGAAGTTTTCAACAAACCGGATGAACATGAGTTTTTCAGGAATGATGACGTTCGCCTGATCATTTCGCTGGCCAGTCAGATTTCACGCAGTATTGAAGCCTACCGTCTGCGCGATGAAAAGATAAAAGCCGAACGACTGGCCTCCATCGGCAACATGATGAGCACGATCGTTCACGATTTAAGAACACCCATGAACAATATCCAGGGATTTGTCGAATTATTGACGGAGGAGGAAGAGGAAAATCTGCGCCAGGAATATGCGGAAATCGTCAATCAGCAAATCAAGATTCTAACCAATATGACCAGGGATGTGCTGGATTTTGCCAAAGGCAAAACGAGTATATTGCCGGTTAAATATCCGGTGAATAAAATTATCGATGAATTTGTTAAACTGTTTAAAAATGATATTATCAAAAAAGGATTTGCATTTAATGCTGAGTGCAATGCCAGCAGTAATGTTTATGTGGATCCGGAAAAAATTAACCGCGTATTTATGAATATCATGAAAAATGCCCTGGAGGCGATGGATGAAGGCGGCCGTTTTTCCATCGTTGCCAACCAGGTTAACGGCGATATCGAATTCCTGCTTTCGGATACGGGAAAGGGCATCCCCGAGGAAATCAGGGATCGCTTATTCGATTCGTTTGTTACCAGCGGCAAAAAAGAGGGCACCGGTCTGGGACTGGCCATCGTTAAAAAAATAATCGATGAGCATAAGGGGCGTATCGAGGTTGAATCGGAAACAGGCAAAGGCACCACGTTTAAAATCTACATCAAAAAAATCTGATTTATGGGTAAGCTGGCTTATATTTATCATCCTGTTTTTGACAAGCACGATCCCGGTCGTTTTCATCCGGAATCGGCAAACCGTCTGCGCGCACTACAGGATTATTTAAATAATAAGGGATTTTTTAACCGGGTAAAATTAGTCGAGCCTCAACAGGCGCCGCCGGAAGCCGTGGAATTGGTACACACACCGGATTATGTGCGTTATATTCAATCACTGGACGGCGTGCAGCACCAGGTGATCGACATCGGTGATACCGTGTTAAGCGAGCATTCCACCGTTGCCGCTTTTACGGCGGCCGGGTCAGCGCTCGAAGCGGTAGAGCTGATTTACCGGGACGGATTCGATAAAGTATTCATGGCCGTCCGTCCGCCCGGTCATCATGCGGAACGGGCACAGGGCCGGGGATTCTGCATTTTCAATAATATCGCAATCGGGGCGCGCTATGCACAACAAAAGGGTTATGCTAAAAATGTACTGATCGTCGACTGGGATTTGCACCATGGCAACGGCACACAGCAGGCTTTTTATGAAGATAATTCGGTTTTTTATTTCAGTATTCACCAGTACCCGTTTTTCCCCGGCTCCGGCAGCGTCAATGAGCGCGGAGAAGGCGCCGGTGAAGGATTTACCATAAATGTTCCTCTGACCAGCGGCCACGGCGATGATGATTATATTGCGATTCTTGAGAAAAGTCTGGCCGAAATTGAACAACGATTTAATCCCGACCTGTTGATGATCTCCGCCGGCTTCGACGCCCATCGTCTGGATCCCATCGGCGGGATGCTGGTCACGGAGGCAGGTTTTTATAAAATGACGGAGATGGCGGCCCGGTTTGCCCAGCGCCATTGTAACGGCAGAATTATTTCCTGCTTCGAGGGCGGGTACAGCGTGGAAGGCATGGCCGCCAGCGTTTATAAGCATCTGATGTGTTTATTAAAACATTAATTTAAAATATTGGGTATAAGATGCGATATCATAATTTTAATCATTTAAAAAAATCCACAGTGGCTAAGTTTCTGATTATTATGATACTGTGCCTGACATGTGGACGGGAAAGAGCAATGGAAAACTTTTCGGATAAGTATGAAGAACTGCGATATGAAATGACGCAACGCCAGATTGTGGCGCGCGGTGTAAAGGATTCGCTGGTGATAAGCGCCATGTCCACCGTCCCGCGTCATCTGTTTGTTCCGGCCAGTGAGGAAAGATTTGCCTATGAGGATGAACCGCGCGCCATTGGTTATGGACAAACTATCAGTCAGCCGTACATCGTTGCATTCATGACCGAGCAGTTGCAGGTTAAGCCGGACGACCGTGTTCTTGAAATCGGTACCGGATCCGGTTACCAGGCAGCGGTGCTGGGCCAGATTGTCGACTCGGTGTTTACCATTGAGATTATTCCCGAACTGGCGGAACGCGCTGAAAAAACAATAAATAAACTCAACTATGATAATGTGGTGGTGCGCGCCGGCGATGGTTATCGCGGCTGGCCGGAGAAGGCGCCTTTTGATGCGATCATTGTAACAGCGGCGCCTACAAAAATTCCGCCGCCTTTGCTGGAGCAATTGAAGGTTGGCGGTAGAATGGTGCTGCCTGTCGGCGAATACGTACAGGAACTGGTGCTGGTGAGCAAAAGCAAGAGCGGCATCAATATGGAAAGCGTGCTGCCGGTGCGCTTCGTACCGATGACGGGCGAAGTAGAGGAATAAAATTGGGCGCTGGACGGCGCTAAAGTCGTTAAAATTTATCGTGCATACGACCTAACAAAATTACATCGAATGGTTCTGCGGAAAATGATCGTTTGAACGAACAAAACCGGATAATTATTTATGGGCGGGCATAACGGGATGCAATCCCGCTGGCGCCTTTTAAGCGGAGGAATTGCAACCGAATCTATGAAAATTGCCCGCGGTAATTTGCATCAGGCCATGCAAATTATCCGCGCTGCCGGCGTTTGCCGGCAATGCTTTCGGGAATGAACAGAAAATCAGGCTTGCATTATACATAAAGGATTTTACGCTTCTGATTTTAAATGAAGATTACCAGATACTGGAGGAATTTCAGATCAGCGAACATTTATTTAAAGAAGTTGTAGAGTTTATCAGAATGTCTTTTAAATGGTATGACATCGATCCGGATAATCTGGATATCAACTTAACGCATCAGGCTTCACCGGAATCGCCGCAACCGCTGGAGTTTTTAAAGATGGAACCGGTGGATGCGTTTACCGAATTTTCACATTATTTCAACAATGCACATTATGTGCTAAGCCACTTAATAATAAAAATACCGCAGGCCACTGCGTTACGCTGCCGGCCGCAATATTTTGATATCGCCACCCGGATTGTACCGGAAAAATCTGAAAATCCGGAACAAATGAAATCGATTGATGCCGGATTCTCAGCCGGAGATAAAGATTGTCCGTGGCCCTTTTTTTATGTAATCCCACATCCATTTAAAGAATTAAAAGACAGGTCGCTTCCCGAACTGCCTGCCGGGGGCAAATGGCACCCTGAAGGCTGGCCCGGGGCGGTTTTGGAAGGAAACTATTTAACTCAATTTGATCCCGCTGAGGAACAGGCTGCTTGCTGCCTGGAATTTCTCGATACCGCTGTCAGTTTATCCATAGCGCTGTTACAACAGGCTTGATAAGTTTATTTATTCCACGAAAAAAATAACAAAATGCTTATTTTAAAAAATGTATCAAAATCATTTTCCGGAATCCGGGCGCTGCGTTCCATAAATTTGCGGATTGAACCGGCCCGGACAACGGTACTGATCGGTCCCAGTGGCTGTGGTAAATCGACCCTGCTGCGCCTGATTATCGGCTTAATTGATCCTGATGAGGGGCAGGTTGAATTCGAGGGTCAGCGGATTACGGAACAGTCGATTCAAAAATTACGGCGCAGAATGGGGTATGTTATACAGGAGGGCGGCCTGTTCCCGCATTTAAGCGCCCGCGACAATATTACCCTGATGGCCCGCCACCTGCGGCTGGACGCAGCAGAAATATCCCGGCAGCTGAAACGCCTGTGTGTATTAACACAGTTTCCCGAATCCGGCCTGGACCGCTTTCCGGCACAACTTTCCGGCGGCCAGCGCCAGCGGGTCAGTCTGATGCGTGCCCTGATGCTCGATCCCGATCTGCTTTTGATGGATGAACCGCTCGGCGCTCTTGATCCGATGATCCGCGCCGAATTGCAAAACGATTTGAAGCAAATATTCAAAGATTTGGATAAAACAGTGCTGCTGGTAACGCACGACCTGGCCGAAGCCGGCTATCTGGCGGATACCATCGTTCTTATGCGGGACGGCACCATCGAACAACGGGGAACACTGAAAGATATCGTCCAAAATCCTGCCGGTCCGTTCGTCAGCCGTTTCATCAATGCCCAGCGCAGTCCGCTGGAGGATATCCAATGAAATCTGCTTCCGCCATAATAATCTTAACCGTGTTCGTTATATTTCAGATCACGATCGGAAAGGCGACCGCCTCCCGGATCACCACAGGCTCGAAAAAATTTACCGAGAATATCATTCTGGGCGAAATTGTCGTGCAGCTCTTAAGAAGCGAGGGATTGAATGCCGTGCATCGCCGCGAGCTGGGCGGCACCCGTATATTGTGGAGCGCGTTAATCGAAGGTAATATCGATATCTACCCCGAATACAGCGGTACGCTGCGTAAAGAAATTTTTCATGAAGCTAATCTGCGGGATATGGCTGGAATAAAAAACAGATTATCTGCCTTTGATATAGCCATGACGAGGCCGCTTGGCTTTAACAATACCTATGCCCTGGGCATGAAGCGGTCTGTTGCAAAACGACTACAGATCGAAAAAATCAGCGACCTGCGGCGACATCCGCAGCTTACATTTGGCTTTACCAATGAATTTATGGACCGGGGCGATGGCTGGCGCGGTTTGCGGCGTCACTATAAACTGCCTCAGCAAAATGTGCGCGGCCTGGACCACGATCTGGCTTATCGGGGACTGGAAAGCGGCCGGCTCGATGTGGTCGATCTTTATTCGACCGATGCCGAAATTGCCTATTATGATATTAAAGTGCTGGAGGATGATCTGGCTTATTTTCCGGATTATGAAGCGCTGATTATCTATCGTAAGGATTTAAACCAGCGGTATCCGCAGGCGGTCAAAATACTGAACAGTCTGTCGGAAGCAATTACGACAGAAAAGATGATGCAAATGAATGCGCGGATTAAAATAAAAGGTATTTCCGAAAAGGTGGTTGCCGCAACCTTTATCCGGCAAGCCTTCGGTATTGAGTCTGATGTTGAACAAACCGGATTTTGGCAGCGATTACTCCGGCGCAGCAGGGAACATCTGATCCTGGTGGCAATTTCGCTTACGGCAGCGATGCTGATCGCCATTCCCCTCGGTGTTGCCGCCGACAAGCTGCCGAAACTTGAAAAAGCCATTCTTGGAATTACCGGCATTATACAAACCATTCCTTCGCTGGCTTTACTGGTTTTTATGATCCCGCTCCTGGGTATCGGCGGACCGCCGGCCATGGTGGCACTGTTCCTTTACAGCCTGTTGCCCATTGTGCGCAATACATTTGCCGGTTTAAGGAATATTTCATCTGATCTGCATGAATCGGCCATTGCCCTGGGATTAAGCGCTGCGGCGCGGCTGCGACTGATCGAACTGCCGATGGCCGCTTCCACTATTTTAGCGGGGATAAAAACCGCCGCCATTATCAATGTGGGGACGGCAACACTGGGCGCGTTAATCGGCGCCGGTGGTTATGGTCAGCCCATATTAACCGGTATCCGGCTCGATGATATGGGATTGATTCTGGAGGGTGCGCTGCCTGCGGCATTATTAGCGCTATTGGTTCAAAGCTTCTTTGATGGACTCGAAAAGCTGATCGTTCCGCGCGGCTTGAGGCTCTGATCGGTCAGGGCGATCTCGATTTGCAGGGAATGAAGTAAGGTAAAATTCACATGAAAATATACGTCAAATTAGCAGGGGGTAAAAACTGATGGACTATCCGGTGGTTACCGACCGATTTACAATGATAACAGTTGACTCAGAAAAAAAGGAAGATAACTTTGGACGGGATGTCCGCGAAGGCTTAAGTGCAAAACCCAAAACCCTGCCCTGTATTTACTTTTATGATTACAAAGGATCACAGCTATTCGAACAGATCTGTGAATTACCCGAATACTATCCTACGCGTTGCGAAGCGGAAATACTCGACAATTATGCCCCGGAAATCGTTTCATATATGTCGCCGGGCGTACGACTGGTCGAACTGGGTAGCGGCAGCTCCGTAAAAACACGCTACCTGCTTGATGAATTGGCCGAGCGTCATAACAACGTGCATTACAGTCCGATCGATATTTCGACAAAAATGCTAAAGGAAAGCGCTCTGAATCTGCTCGAACAGTACTCGGATCTTGAGATCGTTTCTGTGGCCGCCGAATATAATCAGGGACTGAAAAAACTGAATATGCACAACAGCCGTTCCAAACTCATTTTATGGCTGGGTTCCAGTATTGGAAATTTGGAACGGGAACCGGCAGCCGCATTCTTATCAAATATTGTGCAAAACCTGACGACCAATGATTTTTTATTAATCGGGTTTGATTTATTCAAGGATTCGTCCGTGCTCCTGCCCGCCTATGACGATATGCAGGGGATAACCGCAGCTTTTAACCTGAACCTTCTGGATCGTATTAACCGCGAACTGGATGGTACCTTTAATCTCAGTCATTTTGCTCACAAGGCCATTTTTAATGAAGGGAAACGGCGCATCGAAATGCACCTCGAGAGTAAACGAAAACAGACCGTGGACATTAACGGCATTCAGGCCAAATTCGATTTTGAAAAAGGCGAACGCATTCATACGGAAAATTCACATAAATATACGCGGGAAGATATTGAAGCGATAGCAGAAAAATGTGACCTGAATATTATAGATCACTGGTTTGACAGCAATAATTGGTTCGGCCTGTATCTGTTCAGACCAAAATTCGATTGACATTAACGGTTGATTAAAATCCTGAAGGTAGCTAATTTAAACGGTTTTTATTGTCATTGCCCCGTAAGGGACCGTTTACGCGGCGAGTGAAACGAAGCGATCTGTTTTTTTAAAGATTACCACACACCCTCAGGGGGCTCGCAATGAAAGATAAGAGAAGTGATTTCATGTGCAGGAATTCAATTTAGGCTGAAAATTTATGGAGATAAAATGGCTCAGGCTGCACAAGTAACTGAAAAACGCGCTATCTGCGGCATTTGTCCGGCGGCCTGCTGGGTAAAAGTAAAATATGACAGCAAAGGGAAAATAGACGAAGTCAGCGCGGACGACAGCTCTGAACTGGGTATCGTTTGCACCCTTGGTGAAAAATCCAGGGATATCGTCTATTCGGAACATCGTCTCAAATATCCCATGAAGCGCAAAGGCGCAAAAGGCAATTATGACTTTGAACGTATCAGTTGGGATGATGCCTACGATATTATCGTTTCCAATCTGCAAAAAATAAAAAAAGAATCAGGACCGGAAGCAACGGCCATTTATACCGGACGGGGCAGTTTTGAACAGGCCCTGTGCGATGTCTATCAGCCGGAGGGCGTGGCCGTATCGTCGGCCTCCAGCGTACTTTTTCCTTTCGGCTCGCCCAATACGCTGGGCGTTGGCGCGCTGTGCTATGTATCCTTCGCTATGATCGCGCCTCATGTGACCATGGGCGGCATGTTCATCAATATGTATTCGGATATCGACAACGCGGATTTGATCATTGTATGGGGATCCAATCCGGCTACCGATTCACCGCCAATGGATTTCCGGCGCATTGTGGCAGCCCGCGAACGCGGCGCGGAGGTCGTTGTGATCGATCCCCGCCGTACAAAAACGGCCAAAGCCACGAACGCCCAATGGATACCGGTGCGTCCCGGAACCGACGGCGCGCTTGCGTTGGGATTGTGCAACGTTCTGATCGAAGAGGAAATGTACGACGAGGACTTTGTCAAAAACCGCACCGTCGGGTTTGATGATTTCAACCGCTACGTCCAGCATTTTCAGCCAGACATTGTTGAAAAAATTACCGGCGTCCCGGCAACAACCGTGCGCGACCTGGCCCGGCGCATCGCCATAGCCAACGGCGCCGCACCGGTAATGTACAGCGGATTGGAATACAGCGACAGCGGCGTGCAGGCCATACGGGCCACCATGACCTTGTGGGCCCTGGCCGGTCAGCTTGACGTCCCCGGCGGACGCTGCTTTACCATGCCCGGAAACCAGTTTCGCATTAACCGCGACGGGCTGATTGCCAATCCCGCCGAAAACAAAGCGCTGGGCCGCGACCGCTTCCCGGTTTACAGCAGCTATCGAGGCGAGTCGCACGCCATTGCCCTGCCGGAATCGGTGCTGAAAGGCAATCCATATCAAATCAGATCGCTGATTATACTGGGCGGTTCGATTATCACGGCCTGGCCGCAGCCCGCAATCTGGAAGGAAACCCTGAATGCCCTGGATTTTTTGGTCTGCATCGACCGGCAGCTCACCGCCGATGCCGCCTATGCCGATATCGTATTGCCGGCAACCACCATGTACGAAATCGATTCCTATGTCACTTACGGATCGATTTTCCGCATCCGCGAAAAAGTAATCGAGCCGCAGTATGAAGCGCGCAACGATTTTTTTGTTCTGGCTGAACTGGCTAAGCGTCTGGGATACGGTGAGCGCTATCCGCAAAATGAAGAAGCGCTGCTGGATTATGTTTTAAAAGGTACCGGTTTTACGCCTGAAGAGGTGCGCGCTGCCGGCGGCATGGTGCAAAAACCTACTGAAATGATGCAGTATAAAAAATGGGACAAAGGTCTGCTGCGCGGCGACGGCAGTAAGGGATTCGAAACGCCGTCCGGAAAATTCGAGATTGCCTCATCAATTCTTGAGGAGCACGGCTACGACGCTCTGCCGGTGTATACCGAACCGCGGGAGGGTCCGCTGGCGCAGCCGGACCTGGCTGAAAAATATCCGCTGGTATTTAATTCCGGCTCGCGGGTCACCACTGATTTTCGCTCACAGCACCACGGCATTCCCGCATTGAATAAAAAACGTCCCGAACCGATTGTGACTATGAATAGCGACGATGCGAAGGAACGGCAAATCAAAACCGGTGATCTGGTAAAAATCAGCACCAAACGCGGCGCGGCGGCCATGCGCGTCTATGTTACCGATGATATCGTTCCCGGCGCCATCGATGCTGATATGGGCGGCGGCGGACCAGTGGGTCCCGAGGCCTGGCAGAAAACAAACATTAACGAATTGACCGACCTGCAACATTACGATCCCGTGTCCGGCTTTCCCGTCTACAAAACCCTGCTTTGTCAGGTGGAAAAAGTATCGGACAGCAAAAAAGATTATCCCATTGATTCCGGTGAAGCAGGCGTAACCGACCGCATGGAGAAAAAAGAAAAAGCCACGGCTTCGGTCGGCGAACGCATCTACCTCGATCATAATGCCACCACGCCGCTCGATCCGGAGGTGCGGCATGTGATGCTGCATTATTTTGAAGAGGGGCAGGGTAATCCATCCAGTATTTATAAAGAAGGGAAGGACGCCCGTTCTACCGTCGAAGCGGCCCGGCGCAGCGTGGCGCGACTAATCAATTGCACGGCGCGGCGGATTATTTTCACCGGCGGCGGGTCGGAGGCAAACAATCTCGCTATCAAAGGGGCGGCATTTGCCGGCAGCAACGGCAGGGGGCATATCATCACATCCGCAATAGAGCATCCTTCGGTGATCAATACCTGCAAGTGGCTGGAAACGCGCGGATTCAAAGTCACCTGGCTGCCTGTCGATCGTAACGGCATTGTCGATCCCCAAAGTCTTGCCGATGCCATTACCGGTGATACGATTCTGGTCAGCATTATGCTCGCCAATAATGAAACCGGTTCAATCCAGCCTATTGAAAAAATGGCTGCCATCGCCCGGGAACGCGGTGTCCTTTTTCACAGCGACGCCGTGCAGGCCGTATCCAAAATTCCGGTGGATGTGGAGACGCTTAGCGTTGATCTGCTGACCCTTTCCGGTCATAAATTTCACGGGCCCAAAGGCATCGGGGCGCTGTATATCAGAAAAGGCATAAATATCGACGCCCTGGTGCATGGCGGTCATCAGGAATCGTCAATGCGTGCCGGAACGGAAAATGTACCGGCGATGGCCGGACTGGGCAAAGCGGCCGACCTGGCCGTACAGCGCCTGCCGCAAATGGAAGCAGTGGGCCGTTTGCGCGATCTGCTGGAGCAGGGTGTTAAAAAGATTATTCCGGAATGCCGCGTGAACGGTCCTGCCGATCGTCGTGTGCCTGTAACTTTGAATTTAACTCTGCCCGGCATCCGCGGGGAATCGCTGGTTTTGGCGATGGATCAGCGCGGTATTTCACTTTCATCCGGCTCAGCCTGCCGCGCCGGTTCGCCCGATCCTTCTCATGCCCTTTTGGCCATGGGCTTATCCGAGGAAGAGGCCCATTGCTCGATCCGATTTTCACTGGGTATTCATACCCGCGAAGCGGATATCCATAAAACACTCGAAATTTTGAATAAAGTCGTCAACAGCGCCCGGAGTATGGTGCGTTTTGTTCCCTGCAGATAAAATCGTTAATTTAACAACAGTAGTGAAAAGAATATTTGACTAAAATTCCGGAACCTTTTTCGGGAAGCGGATAATCATGCTTAACCGGCTTTTTCATTTACCGGGCTGGATTTTGTTCCTGACCGCGGCGCTGGTTCTTCTGATCATGTGCACCTATAGTTGGCAAAGCCAGGAAATGCAGTACCGGCGTTTATTGCTGCAAATAAAAAACCCCGGTAAATACGCCGGTGAAGGTGTTTGTGTCGGATTTCTTAAAATCAGAGATAAAAAGGACGGCGTTTTCGAAGCGCAAAATCATCGCGGCGAGAATTTTGTTTTGCTGTCTGACACAGATGCTTTTCAAGCCGGTCAGACCTATTCCGTCACCGGGAAAATTCAAAGAAACGGCGCCATAGCAGTTGCGGACAGTCAGCATCATCCCTATCGCCGGAATAAGTATCTGTACTCTGCATTGTCTGTTTTTGTGGTCATCTTTTTGCTTGTCCGCTATGTGCGGATTGACCCTGACCGTAAGGGACTCAAAATGATCGGAATGGATTGAGATTATGCCTGATACATTCACGCACATTGCCCTGCCGGCCCTGTTTTGGCGCTGGTTCAGATTACCGATATTCTGGCCGCTGCTGCTGATCGGCTGTGTTTTGCCCGATTATTTCCGCGAATTGACAGCCCTGATATTGCCGGCGCAATTATACAGCGCCGTCTATCCCTTTCATTCTATTTTGGGCGCTCTGTTTACCAGTCTGCTGATCAGCGCATTTTTTAATACATCACAGCGAAAATGGGTTTTTTGGAGTCTGCTCGCCGGTCAGGGTTTGCATTTTCTGTTTGATGCCTTTCAGGGATTTTTATGCGGCGGCACTCTGAATTTGTTGTTTCCGTACTGGAATGCCCTGCAGTTCGGTCTGTTTTCCGAATCGCACTGGCTTACGATATTTTATTTTTCACTGACGGTTTTTTTACTGTATTTGGGCTTTCTGATTTTTTATATTCGCAAAAGAAAAATGTAATCAATGAAAGGGGGCGTAATGAATGATAAGATAATAAGGCAACAGTTAATCGAACTGCTGCGCGGCGGTAATGCCCATAATTCGGTTGAAACGGTACTGTCTGAATTTCCCGCGGAAGGATACAATTTCAGAATAGAAAATATTCAGTATACGCCCTGGCAATTGCTGGAGCATCTCCGGATCGCTCAGCGTGATATAATTGATTTTATAGAAAACTCTGATTACCGGATGCCGAACTGGCCCGACGATTACTGGCCGGACAGGGATATTCGGGCTGATGACAAACGCTGGAATGATACGGTTCAGCAGTTCCTTGATGATCTGGAATCCGCCGTGCAGTTAGTTGAAAATCCGGCTACCGATTTTTTCAGCGAGCTGCCCCATGCGCCCGGCTATACCATTTTCAGGGAAATTCTGCTGATTGCCGATCACAATGCCTATCATCTCGGCCAGCTCATGCTGATGGCAAAAATGCTGAATAAATAAAAAAGAGCAAAGGACATTTATATTTGGAAATTTTAATCAATGATGGAATTCCGGATTACTGGATTAATGAAATAAACTCTATCTGGTCGTTTAATAAATCCATCGATCGGCAAAAGTAAATCATAAACTTTGGGAGGTATCATGCAAAAAGTATTATTTGTTTTATTCGTTTTCGTTTTAACGGCCTTCGCACAGGATGGCGGATTAATGGTAGAGCAAATGGATTTTTGCACGGCGGTGGAGGAGCGGCAGCCGGTCGGGATCGACACAGCTTTTGCCGATACCGTTGAGCGGGTTTATTGCTACACCAAAATCAGCGGCGCCGCCGATACGACCAGCATCAGCCATGTCTGGTACCACAATGACAAGGAAATGGCCAAAATCGATCTGGCGGTCAGGGCCAAAAACTGGCGCACCTGGAGTTCCAAACGGATTATGGAAACATGGACCGGTAGCTGGCGGGTGGATGTTACCGATGTGACCGGCGCGGTAATCAAAAGTAAAAAGTTTGTCGTGCAATAATTTTTTCGGGCCGCCGCCCGCGGCGAGGCGGCGGCCTGATTTTAAAAACTTGCTTTGCGTAATGATAAGTAAGTTCTAAACCATTTGCTTGTAATTCTGGGCTGACAAGAATATATTTCCGTATATACGTGAGGTGAGTTATGAAACATGCAAAAGTTTTTAAATCGGGAAACAGGCAGGCGATTCGTCTGCCCAGAGAATATCGTCTGGATGTAAATTCCGTACAAATAAAATTGGTAACCTGCTGGTGCTGATTCCCGAAGGTGATCCCTGGCAAAATTTTATTGAGGGAATCAATGAAGCGGATGAATTTCCGGACATTAAGGGTGAATAACCGCCTTTAAAAGAGATCGATTTTTAATGAAGTATCTGGTGGACACAAATACCCTGATATAACTGATGAATTCGAAATCGGAAAAACTACAAAAAAAATTTACCAGCAGGGATATCGATGAATTTGCCGTTTCGGTTGTGAATGTTGCGGAATTAATTTATGGCGCAAGGAAAAGCAGGCATGTTGAAAAAAA
>CAYXRA010000087.1:0-17984 GCA_964467525.1 uncultured Calditrichaceae bacterium | reverse complement strand
TTTTATACTGCTGCGTATGATGTATAATACCCACACAAAACGACATAGAACCTTATTTTGATATCATATCCCAATCCAACAATTAAACGATTCAACGTCTCAACAAAAAAACAATTCTGCGATTAAACAATCCAATAATTAAACAACTCAGTAAAGTGTCGGTTTGGGCTGGATCGGTCCTTCGGCCTCGGCGTTGACAAACTGGCGCACCACTTCGTGATCGGTGGTTTGCATTTCCTTTACCGTCCCGCTGAAAATGATGCGGCCGGTATGCAGCATCACCACACGATCGGCAACCTTTTCCACACTCTGCATATCGTGTGTAACAACAATAGATGTCACCTTGAGTTTTTCACTCAGTTCTATAATCAGTTTGTCGATATTGGCGGCCATAATCGGATCGAGACCGGTGGTCGGTTCATCGTACAGAATATATTTGGGATCCATCACGATAGCCCGGGCCAGCCCGACCCGTTTCTTCATACCCCCGGAAAGCTCGGCCGGTTTTAATTTTTCAATGCCGGGCAGTCCGACTAATTCCAGTTTTTCGGCCACTTTCGTTTTCATTTCCGCCAGCGTCATTTTGGTATGTTCAACCAGGGGCAGGGCGATATTTTCTTCCACCGTCATCGAATCGAACAACGCCGCACCCTGAAATAAAAATCCAAACTGCTTGCGCAGGAAAAACAAATCTTTTTGCCCCACCTTTCTGATGGGAATGCTGTCTACCAGAATGTAGCCCTTATCCGGCTGCATCAGGTTCAGGATGTGTTTGAGCAGCACGCTTTTACCGCAGCCGCTCCTGCCGACGATGACCAGTTTTTCACCGTCGTGAACATCCAAGTCAACACCGCGTAAAACAACTTTACCTTCGAAGGATTTATGCAGATTATGAATGGTAATCATATTAAAACAAAATTAGTGATAACAGGTAATCATTTAATAAAATCAGCGCTGATGAAAGCACGAAGGCTTTAATCGTGGATTGACCGACCCCCTCCGCCCCGCCGGTGGTTGCGAAGCCAACGTAACAGCCGATGATGGCCGTGGTTCCTCCGAACACAAAGGCTTTAATCAAACCGGAAAAAACATTGAGCAGCGAAAAGAAATCTTTTACGCTGCCGAAAAAAATTTCCGGGGCCAGATCGAGATTAATGTATGCAACGACATACGCGCCTATAATACCCACAAAATCGGCGACGATGGTTAAAATGGGCAGCATAAAAAATCCGCTGAAAATACGGGGCATCGCCAGGTAGCGAATCGGATCGATGGCCAGCGATTCGAGGGCGTCGATCTGTTCGGTTACTTTCATCGTGCCGATTTCCGCGGCAATTGATGCACCGACGCGGCCGGCAATAACAAGCGCCGTTAATACCGGACCCAGCTCGATGAAGATCGCCACGCTGGTGGCCGCACCGAGATAATCATAGGAAACGTAACCTTCAAGCTGGTAGGCGGTTTGAATGGAGGCAACGGCGCCGGCGAAAATACCGACAAAAATAACCAGCGGCAGGGACTTAACACCCACTTCCAGCATTTGATCTAAGACAAGCCTGCGGTTGCTCCAGAGTTTTAAAAAATAACGGGCGGTTTTCAGCAGCATCAGCCAAATCGCGCCCGTATGTTGGACAAATTCAACCGTATTCTTACCGAGCCTTGTAATCAACTCTGTCATCAGTGCGCCCAATATTCCGTTATCTGTTTCGGATCTTCAATTTCCGGTTTCCTGTTAACCGGTACCCGCTCAATCCTTTATTTCAGCAATCAATCCGGCAAATCCGTTCACCTTAAAAATCAATACCGAGTGAAAGATAATGAATTGGTTTACTGGAATCCACTAAATCATACCGCCAGGCCATATCGTATTTCAACAGGAAACCAAACAGGAAAATCCTCGCGCCTATTCCGTAACCGGACACGACGTCGTTAAGCCGCAGGACATCATTCTGATCATGATGGACCGGAGACAGCGTTTCATCATTATACCAGGCCGTTCCGATATCGGTGAAAGCCACGCCCTGAATATTTCCCAGCGTAATCGGCGGAAATCCGAGCCGCATTATCGGGATCAGCGGAAAACGAAATTCTATATTGGTTAATACAAAATTATTTCCGATGCGTTCATAAAAACGCGCGCCCCGTAACGGCGTAATAAATTCGGAAAAGTAAATATCCTTCACGGAATTTATCCGCACTTCGCCCCTTCCGTCGCTGCCGTCGGCCACATCCGTATCCCGGTCATAATTGAGCCAGTAAGAAATACCGCCCAGGAAAAATTGCTGCGGATCGGCGCCGCGGCTCGCCCCTGCGGAAAGCCGGAAAGCAAATGAATACCGGTTGCTCAGTTTAATATATTTGCGCAGGTCCGTTTTGAGCGTGAAGAATTCCGGACTATTGTCGGCATATTTGGGACTGACATTGGCGGTTACCATGCCTCTGAATCCATCGCGCGGACCGGTAATGCCCCATTCGGCGGTATCGTGTACAAGCTGAATGCCCGGCAGGATGCCGCTTACGCTTTCATCGGGCGGGGAAAACTGGTAAAAATATTCCAGTCGGGCATTAACCCAGTTAAGCGTGAAGTCGACACGCGTAAATTTACTGAAGGGTCGTGATGCGATACCGGTCAGTCCGTAATTCCGGAAACGCAGCACACCGTTGAAATTATAAAAACGATCGGCATAATGATAGACATAAAGTCCGTAATCGATGCGTTTCGGCAGATACCAGTACAAAAATGTCAGGTAGCTGTCGTTCAGGCTGAATACAAGATTGGAACCGATGTAAATTTTGTGGTTACCCAGAATATCACTGAAGGCAAGCTGCGTAAAGGCCTGAAAACCCCACAGTGTGTTATACTGGGCAGCGCCGTTGATCAGGTCCGGCGTAAACTTCACTTTATAGTTTCTGACCTTGTAATGACCATCTTCCATTTTATATTCATCTTCATCGAGCTCAACTTCAACCTTTTTCTTGGTTGTGCGGCGATCCAGATCGGCAAACACGAAGCGGCTGTAGTCGGTTGTTTTTGGAACGCTGACTTGTTCCTTAACCGTGGTATCCGCTTCCGCCAGTTCCGGTTCGGACTCGATCGGCTGTTCCGGATATGACTCCAGTCGTTTCAGGTATTCGGTTTTATCCAACTTTACCGCTTCCAGGTCGAACGGATTTTTAATGGTAAAAATATCCCAGCCGCCTTCATAGAAGGAAGAAAAAGCCAGTGTTTTACCTTCCTGATCGAGATTGAGCTGGAAGGCGCCGGTAAGCAAATTGGTTACCGCATAACTGGAATCGCTTTTCAAATCGTGTTTATAAATATTATAAATACCGCTTACATCACTAACATAAAGCAGTTTGCTTCCGTCGGGCGACCATACCGGTTCGGATTCTCGGGCCTCGCTACGGGTAATGCGTTTAAGGCCGCTGCCGTCACGATTGATCACGTAAATATCGGTATTGTCATAATTATGAGCCGACATTCTGAAATTTTCAGGAATCATAACAGGATCGACATAAGGCCCCCTGTCGGATACAAATACGAGGCTTTGTCCGTCACCCGACCAGCGCGGATAGCTGTCGGAAAAGACATCGTTGGTAATATTTGTTATTTCTCTGCTTTGAACATCAAAAATATAAATATCGCTGGCACCGTTTAAATTACCGATAAAAGCAATTTCATTGCCATTCGGTGACCAGGCCGTTGAAAACAGACCGTCGAGACCAAACTTATACTGTTCGACGTCATCGGAATCAATGTCGTAAATATAGAGCGCATCCTGATCACCGGCCTTTGCCGCGAATGTTACCTTTTTGCCGTCCGGCGACCAATCCATCCCAGGACTCAGCCAGTGCAGCTCTTCAAAATTAACAGATGTTTCACCTTTAATAAGACGCTTAACCACTTTGTTTTCCAGTAAATCGAGCAGGTAAATCGACTTCTTTCCTTTCATATCAGATAGAAAAATAAGCTTGTCACCATTGGGTGCAAGGGCCGGACTGATATTGAGGTAATTCTGCTCTTTCTTATGATCGGTATGGGCCCGGGCGATTTCAGCCGTTTCCTTGCGGTCGGCTATATCGGGCCAGTATTCCTTGCGCATTTGCTTCTGCCAATTTTCCGAAAGTTCCTTTAGCTCGAATCCCAACGCGGATTTCAGTGCCGAGTCAAAACGGTAGCTGCTTTTGATCTTATGCAGAATTTCACTCACTTTTTCGTGACCGTATTTTTGAGCAATATATCGGAAAACGCTCTGCCCGCCCTGGTAGGCCAGGTAGTAATCCAGGTATTCAATCGGCGGCAAATAACCGCTTATTGTGGCATCACGAATGATCATATCGGCGCGCGTATCCCAACGCAGGGAGAAATACTCGGCCAGACCCTCCGAAAACCACAACGGCACCGGAACAACCTGCCCTGAAATCAGCGATTGTACCGAACCCCCGTAGAGCATATCATTCATCACCGCATGCACAAGCTCGTGATGCAGCACATGGCGCAGCTGTGAAAATGAACCCTCAAAAGGAATCACAACCCGATTCTTATACAATTCAGTTACACCGCCAACGCCTTCGGGCAGATAAACATCGACCACATTGGTTTGCTGGAAGTCGTTATGCGATTTATACAAAATAATCCGGATGCGGTCGGTAATTTCATACTTGAAGTCCGTTTTCAGTTTTACGTAGGATGATTCGGCCTCATTAGCCGTAAACACCGCAATATCATAAGCACCGGGATAGAAATATACATCAAAATGTTCCGACTGCAAATAGTGCCATTCGAAAGGATGGTACTGTACTTTATTCTTTCCAAATCCGAAGAGGAGTATTGGAATAAGTACGAGGAAAACGATGGTAAGTATTTTAAAATGTCTTGAAAAGATCATTGAAATCCTCCAAAGATAACATGAATAAAGCTAATCATATAGCTCTGAACTGTCAAGTTATAAACCTGTTTTGTTCGATCGCTACATAAGCCAATCGCCGGAACTGCGTAACCGGGAAAAAAATTCCGGGAACTGCAGTCAGTTTCCGGGTAAAGACAGGTATTAAATTTAAAATTTTCTCTGTCATAATGCTACTCATCAATAACATTGCATTCACCTTTTTATCATTTCTTATTGTACTTTTGTTCCCTTTTGTATTTTATTTGTTCAACATTTTAATTTTGTCTATATTTTAATTTTTATCAAACAAAAGGGTTACAAAAATTATTCATCATTTTTATAATATTTTTATAACGTTATTTATTACGCTAATTGTTTCAAGTTGTTCAGAAGAAAATAACAATATTTTAAAAGAGGACAAATTTACAGCCGTTCTTGCTGAAGTACTTGTCATTGAAAAACTGAAGATCAGTGAAAAAGAAAAAATTGCATTGCTTAAACGGACATTCGCAGAACACGGGATTACTACAAAACAGTTTAACGCAACCATAGAATTTCACAAAAAGAATCCCGGGTATTGGATAAATATACTCGATAAGACGGCTGACCGTATCAGGAAAATGGAAGATAAAGATCGTTTATCCCAGCCCGTTAACCCTTCCGCAAACGATGCCAGGCCCACAGAACCGCCGCCATAGCCGGTGTATAATCATTGATACCTGTTTGTGTAATATTATCATTCAAATGCACTGCTTCCGGGATATAGCCGAGCACACCCTCATCCGTCAAATCCAGCAGTGGTTTAAAATAGCTGAAAAAATCTCTGGCAAAATGTTCGTCAATGTTTTTGTATTTCACACAGGCCTCGGCATAAAGGGCTATCGTCCATGGCCAGACACAGCGGTTATAATAAGCCACATTATTGCGGAGCGCACTAAATTCATCCGGGCTTCGGTAAGATGGACTCAACGGTGAAAGTGACCGCACGCCGTATGGCGTTATCAGTTCTTCATCAATGCGGTTCAAAATATGCGTGCCCAATTCTTCAAAAGGGCTGAAAGGTAACGCCAGCGGTACCAGTTGATTAATACGAAAATCGGTGCTTTTTGTAGTATGATTCACATAATCATAAAAACCGTTCCGGTCCGGCAGCATAAATACTTCCCTGAAGCTGGCGGCAATTTTTTGTGCCTGTTTGGCAAACTTTCCTGCAATACGTGATTTATCCAGATGACGGGCGATGAATTCCAAAATGCGCACGGCATTGTACCACAGTGCATTTACTTCCAGCAGCTTACCATATCTGATCACATTCTCTTTTTTATCCCTAAGAGGAATCCAGCTCAGATTGGTGGCCTTGTCTCCGGCGAAAATCAAGCCGTCCCGGTCCGCATAAATATTGAATGAAGTGCCTTTCAGATAACTCTCGTAAATGGTACGAAAACGGTCGAAAACCTCACCCTCAAAAAATTCCAAATCCTGCGACATGCTCAGATAAAGATAGCCCAGATTGATCAGCCACAGACTCAGATCAACCGACCCGTAGTTAGACCGGTCCCCGTTATCTTCGGGAGAAGACGGTAATAATCCTTCTCTTTCTTTTGACAGGAAGTCAAGAAAAACCTTTTTAAAGGCCGGTACATTTTGAGGTAATAAAAACAGGGCCGGCATGGAAAAGATAACTTCATGCATGGTCCCCGGACGGTTAATATAAGAAACGGATACATTCGGATTTTTATTAATTTCGTAATAGCAGTTGGCCAGCTTTCTTTGAAAGCAAATAAGTTTTTTCGCTCTTTTTCCGGGTTTTACCCGTTTATCGCTTTCCTTGCGGTAAAGCCCCTCAAATTCCAACTGTAAATCCTGTATTTCTTCAGTGGATACATAAAAATCAAGGGTTTCATAAGGTTCCAGTTTGGTCTGGAAAAATCCGGGATTAAACAGATCTTCGCGGCAATCACTATACCGGCCCTGATCTTTCAGGTAATAGAAGTTATGATACCACAATGTGGCCGATAAATACTCGCCGCGGTTAAAATAGACATAAAGCTCGGGCATGTTCGGCCGCGGCGCCCATCTGACAAAATGATGACCGAGATAACTATCGGTATTAATGCCCTGGATATCCGCAGACAGCTTTGAGCTGAAACGATCCGATATAAAGGGTTTGATTACCAGCTTTACCGGCGCACCCTGGTTTTTCAGTTCATAACGGATAACCAGAAGATTCTTTTTTTCAAGCAAAAACAACGTTTTCTGAATTAATCGATCTTCAATCCGGAATAAAAACCTGGGAAAGGGATTAATTTCAAATTTTTCCAGATAAGAATAGCCGGTTGGGAAAATACTGTCTTCGTATTGATTGGTCGATATTTCATGCAGGCGGTTCTCAATGAAAACGGACTCTTCCAACTTGGAAAGAACTACCACCCGTTTATTATTGCTATCATGCGGTACCGCGAACAATCCATGTTCGCGCCTGCTGTTCATCCCGATCACCGTTGACGATGCATAGGCTCCGCATTTATTTGTTTCCAGCCATTCGTATTTTATTGCATCACTTAACTCATGAAGTACTTCACGATCAAAACTATATCTCATTTTGCCCCGTCAATGATTACTTATGCCCCGGGAAACTGTTATTCAATATAACCACTGCAATCCAGCCGGGAATCTGTCCCGTTTTATTAACTGCCCCGGGCGGTTCCCGTTTTGTAAATGAGAACTAACAGTCTTCGGATTCCGTTCAGCCCAATAAATTAAATAATTTGTTAAATAAAACATAAATTAATTCTTAAATAGTGATTCATATCAAGGATTTCGATTGAAAAACTTGCGGTTTTGTCTGAATCCACTACTGTGCCCCCTGTCTTTTGACAACCGCGGCAAATGTTTCAAACAAAATCTTTAAATATCCTTTAAAACTTAAATAATCACTATAGGTATCGACATACCCGTTAAATTTATCGTTTAAAGCATACAGCGCCGACTGAAAGCTATCGTGCAGCGCTCTTTCTTCGGCAGTTAAATTTGATCGTCCGCGCGCCTGCCAGAATCCGGCCAGCCCCAGCTTACCTTTAAATCTCACCCGGGCCGTCTCGCTTAAATCCAGTTTTCCAGACCGCAAACCTTCCGACTGCAGCGCCTTCGCTTCATAGGCCGGCAGCGCCCAGATACCAACCAGACTCATATCGCCTTTGACTACATTGTACAGCAACGGCAGCTCATCCAGACTGCTTTTTCTTAAAAATCCGCCGATGCGGGTAACGCGCGGATCATTTTTGATTTTGTGATACGGACCGGCTTCATAGATGTTTTTTTTCTGATAATCATCCAGTCGCTGATCCGCATTCATATACATCGTACGGAATACGTAATAGTTTACCGATTCTTCTCTGATAAATTGATAATGATAATCGTCCCTGCTCTTTTTTTCCGGACGTTTCAGTCTTTTACTCACATAAAATACCGGTCCTCCGGAATCCAGCTTTATGAGCAGAGCTATGATCAGAAAAAACGGCGACAACAACAGCAGGCAGATAATAGCAACGGTACGATCAAATGCGCTGATCAGAAACCGGTTCAAAAGCATCTTGAGCGGTTTGCGATTCAGCTCACCGATAATAAAATCTTCTTCAACAAAAGTACCGAACAGGGTTGGCACCGAAATATGACAATTTTTTGCAACGATCGATTCCCTGATTTCCACCATTTTACCCACATAGGTATGATCCAGTATCACGCTTTTTTCAATAATGGCGCCGTCGTCTATTTTGACGTGATTTCCAATAATACAGGGACCGCGCAGCAGCACGTTTCTGCCGATCCGCGTATGGTTGCCGATTAATACCGGCGGTTCGATGTCATCTTTGAGCCGGGAACGTATTCCGGAATCTGAGCCGGTCCATACCCCGTTCTTTAAAATCCGGCCAGCGAATTTGTCCTGTTCCTCTTTTTCACTGATTAACTCAACATTCAGATGCCAGTAATCCCTTAGTGAGCGCAACGGATGCCAGCGGTCATGACTCTGATAAACACTAATCTTCCGGCCATCCTTTAAAAGCGCCGGAAACAAATCGCGCTCAATCTCATGCAATGATTCTTCATCGAGATAATGAATAATTTCCGGATTAAAACAAAATATACCAGTACTTATCAAGGCTTCTCTGCCCAATTCTTTATCTTTCAGCCGCTTTATTCCGTTTAAATATTTAGCTTTGTCACATTCAAGGGTATAGAGGCCATCCGGTTTGGAAAATGCATTTGCCCCGATGGTGACAACGGCGCCGCTTTTCCGATGCTGCTTAACCAGAGCACTGACATCAATTTTATTGAAATAGCTGGCATTGCAAAAAATAAACGGTTCGTTCAGAAAGCTTCTGATTTTACGCAGGCTCCTGAAATCGCCATTTGGATTTTTCTCCAAAGTATAGCTCAGATTAACCTGCCATTTTTTTCCATCATAAAAATAGTGAGAAATTTGTTCAGGATGGTTGTATAAAATGAATTTGATTTCACGAATGCCATGATCCCTCAATTGTTCAATCTGAAATTCCAGCATCGGTTTATTCAGAACCGGGATCATCGATTTCGGGGTTAACTTCGTTAAGGGACTAAGGGCATCGTCTCTGCCGGGTGCAAATATAACCGACCTCATCGGTAGTTTTCCAGATATTTCGTTATTTCCAGTCGGTTTCCTTCCTGCTCATTATAAATGAAACGTACCGAATCCATCAATTTTACAATCAAAGAAATACCCATACCGCCCGGTTTTGCATTTTTTAGAATTGAATCAGGATCAGAGCGGTCCATATCAATTTCCTTAAAATAAAGTTTTATGGCAAAGGGACTTTCCACTCTGGCCATAACCGCACCGTCAATCGTCCGTATCAGCGTTTGACTTGTGTTAACGAGCTCGCCCGGATAAGGCGGATATTTGTTCTTAATACTTACCCCCATACCATGGTCGGTAAAATGAATCATCAGCTTTGGTTCATCTATCTCGAATATAATTTCAACGAATTCTTCGACCGATGTGGGCGAATGCCGGATAACATTTACAAAAGCTTCATTCAGCGTTGACCGCAGTTCTTCGATCAGTTTGTCTGCGCCCTGAATCCTGAGTAAAGGGATCACCATACCGGCAAAACATTCCACGGCAGAGGTGTACTTCAGATCCGGTGGTACGGATAATATAACTTTATTGGAATACATCAGTTAAAAGCTGTTTAATGCATCTTCAACCGTATCAAAAATATCGAAAATACGATATAGCCTGGTCAATTCGAACATGGCCCGCACCGGCGGTTGCAAACCAACAATCTTAAGATCGCCGCTTTTCATGGTGGCTTTTTTGAGTCCGGCGACCAGAGCACCCAAAAATGAACTGTCGACAAATTCCGCGTCACTCAAATCGATGATAACATTCCGCACGCCACCATCTATTCTCTTCAGCAAATCATCCTTCAGATTGCCTGAAAATTCTACCGTCGCTCTTTTTTCCTCAATTTTCACAACCAGTGCATTTTTTTCTTCCTGAAAACTATAGCTCATATTAAACTCCTGTATGTTTTATCTAACCGTATTTTTTTCACTTGTCTTTTTATCCGTTGCCGGGGACAAATAATCGGCAACAATTACCGTGAACCAGGGATTTCGGAAAACAAGCCGGCAATGATTTGATATGCGTTTTAAAAGTCATTTTTATCAGCTGATTCAATTAAATTATCCTTTAATCCGTCATTACCCTATGCTTTCCATTGTATGTCATAAAACATTTGTTATCGTCAAAGACATCTCAATCATCGGTAAAAATTTTTAAATGTTTATCAATTCATGATTATAATTTTGGATCGCTGATTTTTATGCCAACTTGTACCAGTAATAATCATAGGATTTGGTGGTGCGTGATTAAATTTGAAACTTTCACAGAATATAAGTGGCAGCCTGCCCGGAATTCCAGCAGTATGCGAATAGTATACTAATGAAAGATCAAAGACTTAAGTATGGTGCGGGCAGCGATGGATTCAACTGGAGTTTATTTTATGTTTGCTTAATCATATCTTCCAGATGATACAGGGGATCGGCGGGCGGTTCGATATCAAAAACCTCCCTGAAGCGGCTGATATCCGCGGTAAACCTGACAACTTCTACGGATCGGGGCGGATCGACAACAACCCGGCTATTTGTGCCGGTTAAATTTTTGATACGCGTGGCCAGTTCGAACAGCGTTGTCCCCTTACCGGAGGCAACATTGGTGGGGCTGTCCGGCGCTTTGGTATTGGCCATGGATTGTATCAGCGTCTCTACAATCATTTCCACGGCAACAAAATCAATTACCTGTTTTCCGCCGTAAATATGAATATCTTCATTATTTAAAACATCCTCAAGGAAGATTGGAATGACCCGACCGAAATCCCGCGTGCCGTAAACATTGCCCAGGCGCAGAATGACGACCTCCAGTTCACCCATATTCTGAAAAACCGCACAGTACTTCTCGCCGGCCACTTTACTGGCGCCATAGGTATTTTTGGATGCCAGCGGATGTTTTTCGTCCACCGGCAAATACCGCGCCTCGCCGTAAGCCTCGCGGGAAGAGGTAAAGATCAACCGCTTTACACCCGCTTCTCTTGCCGCTTTCAGCACGTTGAAAGTTCCGACAACATTGGTCTCAAAAGAGTAATCGATATTTTCCACCGCGCCCATCACGTTGGACTGTGCGGCAAGATGAAATACATAATCACAATCTTCAAACAGAGGTTTTAACGTTGCATAATTTCGAATATCATTTTCATAAAACCGGCAGGTTTTACGCTCCAGATGTTCGGCGATATTTTCCATTTTTCCGCGATACAGATTATCAACAACCAACACTTCGAATCCGTCTCTGATCAACCGGTCGACCAAATGGCTGCCGATAAAACCGGCGCCGCCCGTAACTATTACTTTCATGTTTTCCCCGTTATTCCATTTCACCATTCATTTGAAGAAGCCACACGGATTAACTGATTTGCTATTCTTTTTTTTACATGCCGTTCCCCGGTTGTCGTAATTAAAAACAAGTGTCGTACATATAATTTCTTTGCAATTAATCAGACGTTAATTCGCTAACTAAATAAAAATTCAGGCGTGCGTTTTAATCCGGGGATGGCGATCACCGGGTGGCCGTCTTTATCCACCTGCACATTATCAGGCCACTCAAATTTATCATATATGCTTTTATAGTATGTTTCATCGTAAGCCAGTAATTTGACAAAAACACGGCCCGCTTCATCACTTTCCATAATTTCGGATGTAATGCCAAAATCAACTTCACCCAGATGGCTGCGAATGATAAAGCGCGGAATGCTTCGGCCGCTTTCATAGCGACGGATTTTTGTGGCGATATCGATAATGCCTGAAACATCGAGCGGATATGTATCACTCCAGGGTTGCTGAACCGGCAATCCGGCAAGATAGAGATGGTGAAACTCGATGCCTGACCGGCGGCAATTGTAGGCCAGTTTTAATATTTCATCCTCTGAATCATTAATGAAAGGTAACAGCGGCGTAATATTATAAACAGCAATGCCTTTATTTCTCAGGTTCCCGGCGATTTGCTTGTGGACAGGTTTAAACTCATCCGAATGCAGAAACTGGGTTTCAATTTCCAGACGTTTAGGATTGACTATCGATAAATTATTTAATTTACCCAGTTGATTGAAAACCGTATGTGTAAAAATTTCAGGATAGTAATTAAAACCATAGCTGCGGCAGCGAATCGCTGTAACATGATCTATTTCATCCAGAACTTTTACCAGCTCTTTGAGATGATATATGGACGTGATCACATCATTTTGTGCGGAAACGACGACATCGGTAATATTGCGATCCTTTTTTATGTACTCGATATTTTTCTTCATCTCTGTATTATCAGCGCCCAGATCCAGCTCCACCCGTGTTTTATGCGTTCTGAACAGGGTTGCTGAACCGGTGGGCACGATGGTTTCCGTAAAACGCTGGTCTTCGCGGACTGCATTTTGTAACTGCTCCAGGGCTTCACTTACATGATCATAACTGCTTTCGGCAATCTCCTGATCCGGTGGAAAAATGACATTCACTGATTTGGGTTCCCTTGGTCCCCAGAGCAGATTCTTCTCGCCGATATCGGCCATGAATTTTACATCAAGGGTGCCTTCGGCATTGACCCGGGCAAAATTTTCCAGTTGCAGGATCGGTGCAAACATGCTGAAATATTCCGGGGTGTAAGGCGTTCTTATCCAGATATATCTTTCATCATCGCTGTCTGTTTCCACGGCCCAGCCGTTCAGATTCCAGTCAATTTTTCCGATTTTTGTAGCCGTGCAAATACGCGGCATCGCCCGGTCCGATAAATTTGCTCGCAGATAACGCGCCACCTCCATACCACGGGAAATCGGAGCAACGAAACGGCGGTTCCCCTTAATCGGACTGCAGGGTATATAAATATAATGCATTTCGGCGCCGGCGCCTCTGAGTTTTTCATAAAGAATTCTCAGCGCTTCTCCACCATCATTGCAATTATTCAGCAACGGCGTCTGGATGTATACCGGAATACCGCAATGCGATAATTCACTGATAATATCGAGGCTCTCAATAGAAATCTCGTCTGGATGGATGAAGTGCGTGGCTACTTCGATACGTTTATCCTTTCCTTCCAGCTCAAGCTGCTTTCTTTTTAGATAATTGAGCCAGAATGCATTATTTGCATAGAAAAGATGCGGATAATAGGAAATGGATCGCGTTGCCAGACGCATAGTTTGTACATGGGAAATTTCTTTCAGACCGTCAATGGCATAGGTTAAGGTTGCCCGATTCATAAAAGGATCACCGCCGGTTAATACAATTTCTTTGATATCGGGCGAACTGCGCACATAAATCAGCGCATTTTTCACATGTTCCTGTTTGGGAGCTTTCTGATTGCGGCACTCTTTGTGCTTCCTGAAACAAAAACGGCAATACACGGGACAGGCCATGTTGAGAATAAATATGATTCTGTTATGATACATCTGTTCGACAATGCCCCGGTGAAACTGGCCCACCCAGGTGTGCACGAAACCTTCATCATTCAGTTCATCGGTAAATGGCAGATACTGATACGATATCGCCGGAGAAATGCGCATTTGCCGGATGGTATGCATGGATAATCTTACCGGAAACAATTCAATAACGCGCTGCATGTTATCCTGTTCATCGGCAGGCACTTTGATATTTGTTAATTTTTCCAGTTGGCGGACATTTTTAACGTGGATGTATTTATTGCCGGGAATCAGCACTTCCAGGATTGAAATCACCAGTAAATAAGGCAGGGTAACATCTTTAATTTTGATGGGACTTTTTTCGTAACTGTTAGCCTGTTCAAGTTGTTGTATGACCACTAAAAAAAATCCACGCGCATCTCCTTCAAAATCCGCCGCTTTTAGCAGCCGCTTAAATTTACTTTGCCCGTCGCCCTGGCCGATAATCGTGCAGAAGTCACTGCCCAGAACACTGACTTCGCCATAATTTTCGAGAAAACCGACCACGTTACTAATCAGCGCATCCAGAGCGACCAGTTTTCTTTCCCGGGAATGCTTAAATTCAACTTTGAGAGAAATATCGTGATTATTCATGGCAAACCTCACTTTCTACAGAAGTATATACCACTATAAAATAAAAAAGCACTTCCGTTAATAATACGAAATTAAAAATCATAATCAACACTAGCCAAAAATATTTGTCCCGCCCGAGCGGGATCCCTTGGGGTAAATTTTAAAACTGCTAAAAAATCTTCCTCCCCCCCACCCCTTGCTTCCCCTCCCCCGCGAGCGGGGGAGGGGATACAGGGGAGAGGGATTTGGAGTTGGCAAAGTCAGAGATACACGCTCAGATTTCGCAAGTAAGAATCTAACGGCTATATTTTTTAGCCTATTTGAGAACATAATGATGTCTCCATTTACTGTAATACGGATGTATGATTGGGATAGTGATTTGAGTTCTTGTTTGTCGCGGGCAGGAATAATACCGGCCAGAGTTTATCAACCTCATTATTTATCAAGTAAAATAATACGTAACATCGCTGAGAGTTCTTTCCTGTTTATCGGTTTGCCCAAGATTCTTCTAACATTATATTGTGCGATGTCTTCAGCAATATTATCCCCATAACCGGTCATTAACAGAATCGGTAGATCTTCACGTACTTTCTTGATTTCTTTGGCCAAAGCCAGTCCCGTCATCCCCGGCATTGTTAAATCGGTTATGATCAGATCGTATTGACCGGGATTTTCCCTGAACCGATCCAAAGCTTTTTTACTGTCTGTTTCAACATGTGCGGCATAGCCCAGTTGTTCCAGCATTTGTTTCAGCATCATCGCTACAATTTTTTCATCATCAATGATCAGCAGCGATTCGCTCCCCGGTTCGATTTCGACCGATTCGAATGATTCAGGACTTTCCTCTTCGACGGTTACCGGCAGGTATACGGCAAAGGTGGAACCCGTACCGGGATTACTGTCGACAATAATTTCTCCGTGATGGGTTTTTACGATACCATGTACTACGGATAACCCCATGCCGGTACCCTTATCGACTTCCTTGGTCGTAAAGAAAGGTTCGAAAATCCGGTTGAGCGTGTCTTCATTCATGCCGCAGCCGTTGTCGCTGACCGCCAGCCGGACATAGGATTGTTTTTTCAGATTCGGATAACGATGGGCGGTTTCGTCATCGACATTTACGCTATTTAACGCAACATCCATGATCCCTGCCTTGAACTCCATGGCCTGGGCTGCATTGACACATAAGTTGACGATAATCTGATGCATTTGCGAAGCATCGGCTAAAATTTTGGGGCAATCATTATCAATATGCTGCCGGATTTCGATGGTGGAAGGTATGGAAGAGCGCAGTAATTTCAGCGCTTCTTTTACAATGGACTGTAAATTAAGCGGTTGTTTTTCTTTTGCCGTATTGCGGCTAAATGTTAAAATTTGCTGCACCAAATCCCTGGCACGGTTCGCGGCCCGGTAAATTTCTTTCAAATCTTTATTAACCGGATGATAATCAGGCAGTTTTGCCGATGCCATATCTGCATAGCCTAAAATCGGTGTCAGTATATTATTGAAATCATGGGCAACCCCGCCGGCCATCGTTCCGATGGTTTCCAGCTTTTGGGCGCGCATCAATTGTTTCTGAAGGTTGGATTTAGCTTCTTCGGTTTGTTTTTTTTCAGTTATATCACGGGCAATACTGACAGTGCCGATATCATTGTTTTTTACATCGTGGATCGTGGTGATCGACCAGTCTACGATAATTTTTTTATGCTCACGGGTAAAGTGGATGGCCTCCCCGCGCCACTTTCCGTTTTTCCGAATCAATTCCTGCCGCTCATCCCGCCTTTCTGAAACCATATCAATGCTAATGATATTGTCGATATTTTCCCCGATTACCTGTTCGGATTTCCAACCGTATAAACGTTCGGAAGCTTCATTCCAGTAAGTTATGTTTCTGTTTAAATCCGTTGCGATAACGGAATCGTTTATGTGCGCCAGAATGTGGACATGATAATCCAGCGCCGCTTCATGGCGTTTTCGTTCGGTGATATCCCTTCCGATTCCCTGGATGGCAACGGGTTCACCGTTACGGTAAACCGTGGATGATTTTGTTTCCACACAAACCCGATGTCCCTGTTTGGTTTTGAGCCAGAATTCGGTGAGCATTTTTTGTCTGCCGGTTTTTTTCAACTCATTAAGTGCTTCGGAAGCTTTTGTTAATTGATCTTCATCATCAAGAAAGGAATTAAAGGATAAAGAAATAATTTCATTTTTATCATAACCGAGCAGGTTTAATGCAGCAGGATTGGCATCAATGAAACGGCCTTTGAAGTCATGCAGAAAAACAATATCAAGGGAGCGTTCAAAAAGTGCCTGATAGCGTTCTTCCGATTCTTTCAGCCGTTCCTCAGCCTGTTTTTTCTGGCGGAGCGACTCTGCCTGTTTCAACTCACGCCTTACGGAAGGCGCCAACCGCTGTAATTTATCTTTCATTATGTAATCCTGGGCCCCGTTGCGCACGGTTTCAACGGCAATTTCTTCACCGATTGTACCGGAAACGACAATGAAAGGTATATCCGGTATCGTTTCCTTGGCGATTTTCAATGCTTCCATCGCGCTGAATCCGGGCATGGAAAAATCGGATATTATAATAGCCCAGTCAGCATTTTCGAGCGCCTCGCACATGGCCTCCGCTGTTTCTACCCGTCTCCAGCACGGATCATAACCATGGCGCTTAAGCTCTGCTGCGATTAATTCCGCATCTTCAATGGAGTCTTCTACAATTAAAACATTGAGTTTTGTTTTCACGCCTAACTCCTGCCTGCGTAAATAAAGTTTATGCAAAAAACTCAGACGCAACCATTTATTTTTAAAAATCGGATAAAAAAATAAGCATTCACTTTTTCAATGCCGACGCCGCGATATGCTAACTTCTGATAACAAAAAGCGCGTAGGAACCGCAGGACTCAATATCTTAATATTTCACTTTCATCATCAATGTAATTTGAATTTTCTTCCCTTGAAAAAACTTTATTGTCCGGCGTTCAATGCACAATGAACCTTTTTAACTATCGGTAAATATGAGTACATCTTAAATCATTTTAGCAAAATGCTCTGATACAAATTTTTAAATATATAAAACCCATCTTTTGAAAAAATGAACATGCATCAAAAATATTATATTTTAGTGATCTTCAGGGCATAGCACAATGGTTTTTGGTCAGAATATTACCAGTTAAAATAAGATATTGTATTGAAACATCAATGATTTTGCAAACACACAAAGGCATGATTAAATAGAACCCCCACCCCTTCGCCCCTCCCCCGATGAATCGGGGGAGGGGTTGGGGAGAGGGGCTCTTCTCACACTCCCGCCCTGGCTGGATTGCCCCAAAGGCCCCAAAGGGGTGCCTGTGGCAGGTGGCTTGCGCCAGGGTGGATATTTTAAACAGATGAATATTACCAGTTAAAATAAGATATTGTATTGAAACATCAATGATTTTGCAAACACACAAAGGCATGATTAAATAGAACCCCCACCCCTTCGCCC
>CAYXRA010000086.1:0-18008 GCA_964467525.1 uncultured Calditrichaceae bacterium | reverse complement strand
TTCCGCTGATAACGCCTGAATAATTCCGTATTGAAGTTACCTTCTCTGTCGCGGACGATTTCTAACTCCAGAGTTCCTACCCGCGTCTTTATCGTCCTTGAATAGGTCCCATTCCGATACCCGGTGCGTTTTGATGTACGCTCGTATTTACCAGCCTGAATGTATTCTTCAAATTCGGCATTGATTATTTTCTGTAAATTCTCCTGTACCAAAACACGGAGAAAATCTTCATCATCCAATAATACTTTTTGGATTTCCTTTATTAATCCCATATCTTCTGTCTTAACCTTTGCCATAGCCTTTCCTTTCTTTTTTGGTTTAAATTTACGTTAGGAAGGTTATGGCAAATTTTATCACTTTTTACCTTTTTACACAAATTTAAGGACGCGATCTGTATATGAAAAAAAATATAATCAATAAAGATTTTATCATAAAGATAATTCTGCCAGCCTTTTTGGTTTTCAGTATTTTTATAGTATTGATTTTTATGATCATTATACCCTCCGTCAGGGGCTATATGCTCGATGGCAAAAGGGAAATGATCAGGGAACTGACCAACTCCGCCTGGAGTGTGCTCGATGAGCTGGATAGAGAGGTCTCAGACAGTCTGCTTACACTCAACCAGGCTCAGCGGGAAGCCATTAACCGGATCGAAGATATGCGCTACGGTGATGAACTGAAAGACTATTTCTGGATTACTGATATGCGTCCGTTTATGATTATGCATCCCTACAGACAGGATTTGAATAATGCCGATCTGTCCGATTATAAGGATCCGACCGGTAAAAAATTGTTTGTTGAATTTGTTAAGGTAGTAGAAAAAAACGGTGAAGATTACGTCGATTATATGTGGCAGTGGAAAGACGATTCAACGCGCATAGTGCCGAAACTTTCATTCGTCAAAGGGTTTGAAAAATGGGGATGGGTTATTGGCACCGGTATCTATATTGAAGATGTTAATGATGAAATTTCTTCACTGACCGGTAATCTTGTTTATGTATCACTGGGTATCTTGTTAATAATCGGATTAAGCCTGTTCTTTGTCAGCAGGCAAAGCCTTTTGATTGAAAATAAACGCCGTAAAGCAGAAGCGGATTTAAGAGAATCGGAAGCAAAATACCGGGCGCTGGTTGAAGCGTCTACCGAAGGATTGGTTATGCTTCTGGATAATGAATATGTGTATTCAAACCGTGCCATGTTGGATATGCTTGGGTATGAAACCGGGGATTTTCCGCCTGTTGATTTAAATGCCATGCTCTGCAGAAATGAATCTGAGCGAATAACGGGTCATGAATATTTTTATAATCTCAAATCCGGTATGGCTCCGCAAGACCAGTATTCCGCTCAGTTAAAAACAAAAGAAGATGTGTTGCTCGATGTAATTCTCTATACTTCAAAAATAAAGCTGGGGCAAAAAGCAGGTTACAGCATAATTGTTAAGGACATTAGCGCACATAAACAAATAAAAGAAGAGCTGGATCAGAACAGGGAAAAATATCTGTCATTGGCCAATAGTATTAAAATCGGCCTTTTTCGGTCAACCATTGGTGCTGATGAAAAAATAATCGAGTCCAATAAACCGGCCGCGGATATGCTTGGTTATGATTCTGCGGATGAATTAACCAACCTGAATCTGCTGAATCTTTTTTCTAACAGGACTGACAGAAAAAACTTTGTTAAAAAATTGTTGGATGACGGCTCGGTTAAAAATTCCATAATTCAAATGAAAAGAAAAGACGGCTCAAAGTCGATTGTGTCAATTTCCGCTATCCTGGTAAATAATGAAGAGGGTCAGGCAAAATATTTTGACGGCACTATCGATGATATCACTGATAAAATTAAACTGGATGAGGAACGCGAAAATTTAATCGTTGAGCTTCAGACGTCGCTTCGGTTTTTGAATCAGCCGATTGAACATTATGTAAAACACTTCATCACGTGCGATATGCACCTGCCAATTTACAAAGCGGCCAAGTTGATGACAAAAGCTAAGTATAGCGCAGCCCTTATTAAAACCGAAGCCGGGGAATTTATTGGAATAATTACCGATCGTGATCTGTGCAGAAGGGTTGTCTCCGAAAAGTTTGACCTTAACAGACCAATATTTGAAGTGATGAGTTCTCCGCTTGTTATCATTTCATCTAATTCACTTGTTTTTGAAGCCTTTATAATGATGAATGAAAAATCCATGCGTCACCTTGCCGTAAAAAACCAGGATGATAAAATTATCGGCATCATCAGCAGTGAAGAATTGATTACCGTTCATCGCCATTCGACCAGTTATTTGCTGAAAGAAATAGAAGCGGCTGAATCGGTTGATGACCTCATTCTGGCTCATGACAGAGTACCCGTCCTTGTTAAAGCCTTAACCGACAGCGGAGCGCGAAGCCGCATCATTTCACATACGATTACTTCTATTTTTGAAGCGATCACTGAACAATTGATAAACTTTGCTATCAATAAAATCGGTAATCCGCCCGTTGCGTTTTGTTTTATTGCCCTCGGCAGCGCCGGCAGGGAAGAACAGACTTTAATTTCAGATCAGGATACGGCAATTATTTATAAGGATGTTCCGCCTGATGAAGAAGAAAATGTTCATAATTATTTTCATAATTTAGGCACTAAAGTCAGTGATTGGCTGAATGATTGCGGTTATGTTTACTGCAAAGGCGAAGCGATGGCAAAAAATCCCAAATGGTGTCAGTCGCTGTCAAAATGGAAAGAATATTTTCATAGCTGGATAACCAACTCTGATCAGCAGGATTTAATTGACCTGAGTATATTCTTTGATTTCAGATGTATTTATGGGATTAACGAATTAACCGATCAGCTCAGAGAGTATTTATTCAAAGCTGCCGAAGGACAGGCCGGATTTTTCCAGCATTTGGTAAAAAACAGTCTGCTGCACAAACCTCCGGTTGGTATACTGGGCAATATTGTTGTTGAATCAAAGGGTGAGCACCAGGAAACTTTTGATATCAAATCAGCGACCATGCCAATCAGTGATTTTAGCCGAATTTATGCTTTAAAGTATAAAGTGAAAAATACCAACAGCCTGGAACGCCTGGATGGCCTACTGGAAAAAGGCATTATTAATAAAACGACGAATGAAGAACTAAAACAAGCGTATAATTCCCTGATGCAGTTACGTTTTAAACACCAGTCCGGGCAGATAGTAAATAATATACCTGCCGATAATTATATTAATCCCAATGATCTGACTCAAATTGAGCAGAAAACATTGAAGAATATTTTTACTCAAATACTCAGCATTCAGAAAAAACTTAGTTACGATTTTAGCGGCGAAGCGATTTAGAAGTGCACAGGCATGAAAGCCGATCGATTATTTAATCAATAAAATATTGCTCAAATAATCCCACAGCCTCGTGTGCGGAAACATTGCGGCATTCACTGATAACGGGCCCCCGGAAGTCGATCTTTTTCAGTTCATTTGCCAACTCTGCCCAGGGTACGCTGCCGGCGCCTACCGGCAGATGCTCATCATTGGTTCCATTGTTATCATGAATATGCATACAATGCAATTTATCTTTAAAGTTTTCAATATATTTAAAAACACCCTCGGCCATGTTGGCATGGCCGGTATCCAGGCAAAATTTTAAATAGTCCGATTGGATATTTGAAAATACAAAACTAAAATCTTCAATATTATCGCCCAAAAGATAATATTCGGATCCGGCCGGAATGGGTACTACATTTTCCAGGGCAATGATTACTTTTTTTTCTTCGCAGGTTTTGATCATTCTGCTGAGGCTTTTAATAAACCGGTTCAGTGCTTTTTTTCGTTCCCACTGCTCAAAGGGGAACCAAAAAAAACTGCCCAGGTGAAGTGTTATATGGGTTGCCTTTAATTCAGAGGCAACCCATATGGCCTCAGTTAAATATTTAACGCTGAATTTTCTTGAGTACAATAATATATCTGAGATGTTGATATAATATGGGATATGAATGCTGAGCTCAATTTTATTTGATTCCGCGAAATTTTTAAGCTGTTTGAACCGCTCACCATTAAATATATCCGTCTTAAATTTATCCCTGGACAAATTGATTTCAATATGGTTCATTCCCTGAGTTGCGGCATATTTAAACCGTTCTTCCAGGGATTGATTAAAAATGTTGAATCCGTACTTTTTGAAAAAATTCTGGCTCATATCATCCTGTGTTATACATTGAATGAAATATAATCAAACAACGATGTTTAAATAATATACTCAATATTTACACTACATAGTAGTCGAGTTTTTAGAAAGAGAATTGAAAATATGGCAGGATATATCAATATTGCCGGTCAAGCCCCAAACTGTTTAAATATCTTCCGACTAAAAATAATATTTTGAGCCTATGTCTGTTTCTTCGGATCTGCGGCAGGCGTCGTATGCGCTGGAAAAAGGGCAGTTTAAAGTCATAAAAAATGTTGAAGTTGACCACTTTTTGTGCCGGTTATTCTCTTTTTGGAATTCGGGCGAAATGATTCATGTACTCTTTTACTTCAGATATCAATTCCTTATGAGCGGCGCCTTTGTCCGGCAATGCCCGGGATGCGTTTGTCTGTTTTAAGTATATCAACGGCTTTAGTGAGAAAATATTTGTGTTTATTCGGAATGTTTTTTAATTGATTCATGATTTTGCATTATTGATATTGAAGTACTTTTTGTAAAATGATCAGACAAAAAATCCCGCCCGGACCCGATCGCTATGACAACACCTTTTTCCATAGCGATCGCGCCTGAGCGGGAAACATATAAAAAACTATTCCGGAATTACGGAAAAATTGCCAAAGCACGTTACGCATTAAAATTTGATGCTGAGCGTAAAGCGCTGGGCGTTTTCCAGTCGACCCAGGTCGGCATAGGCATAATCCATCTGCATTTTCAGCGTTCCGCCCAGTCGCAGATTCAGACCGAAACCGCCGGCAAAACCGTATTCCGAATCATCCAGAAATAATGAATTATATCCGCCGCGCAGAAATACCAGTTCATTCCAGCCGTACTCCAGTCCGGCGTTCACCGACTCGTAATTATCTTTGGGCGTGATGGCATCCACGGCCACGGTCAGCCGGTTGCGTTCCGTTTTAAAAATATCCTTGGAAACGCCAACCTGAAAAGTAAGCGGCAGGTCGTAATGCTGCATTTCGTATTGTGAATTTACAACAAAAACATTTCCCGTATTACGCGGATCGGGATCGGTGGCAAATTTCGTGTCGCGGCCGTCCAGGCGCATCTTGGGGCCGAAGTTCTGAATGCTGGCACCGAGATTGATTCCCCAAAAAGGTGTCTGAAACAGCAGACCCACATCGATAGCCATGGATGATGAACTCATGTGCCATATCTGCTGGTAAATATATTTCCCGGTAAAACCGATTGAAAAATTTGTGGTTAAATTCCGTGAATAGGCCAGGCCGATAAGCAAATCATTAGTGGTAAACAATTCACCGGTACCGTCCGGCTCTTCGACGGTCCGGACCGGCATTTCACCGGAAGAAAATGCGGCTACCATTATTCCGAGCGCACCATAACCCGGCATATTGAAAGATACAGCACCAAAATCGTAATCGGTGTTGGCAATCCAGTCGGTGTGCGTGAACATCGCTTCATAGCCGTAATTCTTTGCCAGTCCGGCAGAATTTAAATATATAGCACTCACGTCATTGGCTACGGCAACGAAAGCGCCGCCCATGGCAATGGAACGGGCGCTGACCCCGATCTTCAGAAATTGGGCTACGGTCGTCCCGGTTTTCGAGATCGATTCCGATGAAAGCGACTGGGCCTGCAGACCGGAAAAGCCGAATATTATTATGAAAAGCAACAGGCCTATATTTTTGAATTTCATCAACTGCCTCCAAAATAGCGTTTTATGTCGAATGTTTTTTTTCTCTTTTTTTGTAGCATTTCGTAATTCGATTCTACTTGATAATGGCAAATTTGCCGACCTTTTCGCCGATACCGGGCGCGTCAACATGGAAGAAGTACAAACCATAGGCAACTTCGATGTTATCCCGGGACAGCAGATCCCAGAATGCTTTGCCATCGTCCATTGTTGAATTATGCTCGATGATTTTTACCAGATCACCGGCCTGAGTGTATATTCTGATGGTACACTGCTTTGGGAGATGGTCGAAATAAAGGCGCCGGTAACCGCGGGTGGTCCGCTCTACTTTGTTGCTCGGTTCGATCACATTGGTGGCCACATAGGGATTGGGCACCACGCAAATCCGGTCGAGCTCGTTTTCCGCTTTTTGCTGATCGATTTCCGGGGCAATGGTGGTGTATGAAAAGACATCGCCATCACGAAACGGTTTGTCGGTGGCCAGATAATACAAATCGCCATTGCCGGGCGGGACAACCTCGGATGTATCCGGATAAAAAGTCTTTAGACGCCAGATGATATTGCTGAAGGTTGTACCACCTCTCAACACATAAATCACGTCGGTACTGTCTCCCGGCTCCCAGACATCATTATAATTTGGTGATGCCAGGGTCATATATTCATTATTGATCACATCGTAAACGCGGAAGTTGAGCAGTACATTGGTAATGGTTGTATCTACGATATCATCGGAAAAACGGAATTCGTAATCATAGGGATCTTTGGCGTAGGAGTTTTCGCGTTCGATTTTAAACTGCATCGTTGTCTGACTTGAGCTGCTCCAGCCGGATAGTTCTTTGTTGAGGCCGAATTTGGCCTGCTTAACCGACAAGCGAACGCCATCCACCACCGGATTTGTTAATTCACCGTTCAGGGCTTTGCTTCCTGATATCGGGAAATAACGGTAGTTGATTTGATATTCGCGGTCGTCTTCCATACGGGCATTGGGATTTTCAATGGGATCAAATACAAGAATACTGCCCCCTTTTCCGTCCACCTCATAATCCCGTCCAGCTTCGAAAACCGCGCCGCTTTCCGGATCGCTGACAACCACTGTCGAATCGTTAATTTTTTTCTGCGAAAGTGATACGCGGTTTCCGTAAAAAGAAACAAAGGTTTCTTCAACCGGCTTCATATCTTCTACGGCATATTCCGTACCGGTAGTGTCGGTAAAGCGGATTAAAAATTCATTATCGTCCTGCAGGGCGCGGTCGTCAATCACTTCCAGATTAAAGGTACCGGTTGAGTAGCCCTGTTTGCGGACGACACCGCTTTGTGTTCCTGCATCCATGATTTTTCCCGGAACATATCCGGCGGCCCGGCGTCGCGGTACAACACGTGCCGTATTAATGTCAAACGTATATTCATTGGTTGTAGGGTCAAAAGTAATGATTTTCGAGCATTCCGAGGGCGGAATGAGCAGAGAATCGCTGCCGTGATCGTATGAAACCAGGGCGTAAAAATACGTTTGTCCGTTATAAACCCGGTTGGAGTCGACGAACACGTGGCGCAGTCCGGTATCATCGCCGAGATAGAATCCGATGCCGCGGCCGGGATACTGGACTTTACTGGGACCGAAGATACCGTTTTTGCGATCGAATCGCGCCGGAGCGCCGTCGGCGGTTTTTAGCGGCTCGAGCAGGAATTTATTGCCGTTTATATCGGTAATGGTTTGCTGATCGAGGAAGCCGGGATCGATGCTGCGATAGATAATATATCCTTCGAAATCATTGGCTTTGGATATGGGATCAACGGAGCTTTCCGCGACATCATCCCAGTAAAGCGTAACCTTGCGGTCGCCGGGGATGACGCTAAGCGTGGGTTTTGCCGGCGGTTTGGCGAACTGATAGCCGCTTTTGTAAATACGCTGCACGGTTTTGGCGTTCAGGACCAGATCGCTTTTATCCTCGCCGAGCAGCAGGGCGATGGAAAAACGTTTTATCGCTTCGCTGATTTCCGAATATTCGACATTATGGATCGATTTTAAAGTAAACTGACCCGATCCGTAAAGGAATACATAATCGCCCTGTACATCGGTTGTATCCCAGTGATAGGGCTGGATGTGGTCGCGCCACATGCCCTCATCATCACTGATCTGGATATTGCTGAATTGCGGCTGGGCGAAGCTGGTCAGGCCGATCATATCCGATTCGTCAAGATCGGTAAATTCGAAATTGGGCTCGCCGGGTTTTTTAATATCAAAAGGATCGCCGGCGGTAGGCAGGCCATCCCCTTCACCTTCGTCACCGGTATTGGGTATGCCGTCGATTCCAACATCGTCATTATCCACATTCCAGTCATTATCATTATCGATACCGTCCGTCCAGCTTTCATCGATCATACCGTCTCCGTCATTATCGATACCGTCGCTGGCATTTCCGGGAGATTCCAGAAATTTATAGCCCAGGTAGCCGGGTATCAGAGACGGATTATTAATACTGTAACCATCATCATCATACGCAAAGGTCATTTCCAGGTTACGGTCGAAGTTAGCCCAGTCATCGCGATAGTCGAGCGTTCCGCCTATATGGGGATCGCCCCACATGCCGAAGATACATTTTTCAAGATCGTAATGACCCTTATTCCTGATTTTGTAGATCAGAAAAATAGCGTCTTCCGCTTCGACATTGGACCATTGATAGTAGCGCGCTTCCACTTCAAGACCGAGACCCTTTCTTAATGAATCATCGGTATAGGGATAATATTCAAATTCCTTATTGTCGCGGTCGTCCATTACGAAAAAGGATTCCTTATCGGCGTTGGTGGCGCCCTGTCCCAGCGCGCCGGGCCAGACATAATCGCGCAGATTGTCATTATACCAGCCATCGGGCCAGCTGTCCGGCTTACCGTCGCTGTCACGGTCGCGGTCGTCACTGGTCGGAATATGATCCCAGTCGGGATTTAAAAAGTCATTTACACCGTCTTCACTGACAGCCAGCGGCTGCCAGCCCCAGCGGGTCGTGTTGTCTGTGGATATCTCGCCGCCGTTTGATTTGAGCCCGTCACTGATTACATGGGCCACATAAATCGGATTGCCATCGGGATCGGTTACGATATTGCCGTTATCGTCGCGTTTCATTTTTACGTCGGGGTGGCTGCCTTTAGGCACTTCAACTTCAGCGGCAACGAAGGGGGCAAATTCATAACCGTAGCCCAGACCTTCCCAGACAATATCCGTGATGCCGTTGCCCGGCGATGAAATGGATCCGTAATTCCAGATTTCGGTGAGCACTTTGTTGCCGTTCATGATTGCGTCCTGCCTGCGGACCGTGGCGCCGTTCTCATTGAACTGCCGTGCTTCCCATTCTTTGTATAGTTTTGTTTCCGCTTCCGTCCACCCTTTTTGATGGCCCTCTGCATATTTTTTATGCAATACGGACTGACTCAGCAAAGAGAGCGGTATCAGTAAACAAATCAGATATAACATAAACTTGGTCATAGGTAATAAATCTCCTGCATTTTATCTCAATTATAACTCAATACTGAAACCGAGGCGTACCTGCCGTGGTGTAGAGTAGTAATGGGGGCGGACATTATATTCGTCATAAGTATGCACGCCCTCTTCTCCGTAATGTTTTTTAAAGCTGTCGGGTTCTCCGACGCTGCGGTTGGCAAAAGTATAGGTTGCCCTGCCCGTATCATTAAACACATAGCGTTCATTCAGCGTATCGAACAGGTTGTAGACTTTCAGGAACAACTGAAGATGACTTTTCCAGAATGCAAAGCGATAAGACAGCCGCAGATCGACGTCTTTTTGTGTCGGTTTGCGTGTTGAGTTGGGCTGCGTATCGTAATTCGAATCGAATATTTGCGGCGAGTAGGGGTAGCCGGTCGATATTTTCCCGATCATCGACAGGACCAGGCCTTCAAAGGGGGTGGTTGTTATCGTTGCATAGATGTTGTGCGTCTGGTCCCAGTCGAGCGGAATAATTTCTTTAATATTTTCCTGCCCGGATAATGAATTGAAATAAAATGCCGCGGCATTGTTATCATTACCTTCGGCAATCTGATAGGTGTAATTCAGTTTGGCTGAGACCGGAACTTCCTTTGTCATTCTTTTTTCTATTTCAATGGTCATGCCCTTTACATTGGCATAATCCTGATTGCGGCGGATGCGGTAATCCTGGTAATCACCTTCAAGGCGTCTGAATTTAATCGTTTGCCAGGCCAGGAGATCGCGAATATCTTTATAAAAACCGGTTATATTGAGGGCAATCTGATCGCCGAACTGCTGTTGTAATCCGACCTCATACATGATTGTTTTTTCGGGATTCAGATTGGCGTTACCGAACAGGGCGATACCGTCAGCCGGCAGGAAAAAGTCCGGGTTGGAGTACAGGTTACGCAGCGTCGGCATTTGATAAAAGTGACCATAAGACAAATGTACGATACCTGTGGCTGTAATCGGGAAAGAAACGGCCAGGCGCGGGGCCAGCATATTTTTGGGCTTGGCCCGTTCCTTCTCTCCATCCGGCTGCAGGGGGTCAACGGTATAGAGGGCGTCCGAATAAAAATAGTCGTAACGCAAGCCGGCATTAATAATCATATCTTCGTATTCCAGTTTATCCTGCAGATAGGCCGAGACCTGGCGCGGATAGCGCATGTACGCCCCGCCGCTGCCGAATATCTTGGTCGGTTCATTATATAAAATACGGTCATATGCAATATAGAAGCTTTCACGATCCAGCACATGCATCCGGGCTTCAACACCGGCTTTAATCAGATTGTTTTTATTAACCTGGCTGGTCAGGTCAAATTTGCCCAGATAAGTTTGTGAAGTTTCATAGATATGACCGTTTTGGGCGCCGCCATAAAGAAACGTGGTTCCGCCCGGATCACCCTGAATTTTGTCAGAAGGTGCGTAGCGCGAATCATCATAATCTTCGAAAGCATATTGCTCGAAGTTACGGGTATTATAAGCCAGACGTAAATCATAAAAAGTGCTGTTGGAAAGTGTGTGGCTGAGCTGCAGTGAATTATTATAACTTTCCGCACGGTAGCGGTAGGTGCCGTCGGGAACGTATTTGTAGGCATGTACATAGCTTCTGTAGCGGTCGGTTTCCATCAGCGACTGGATACGCAGGCTGAGGTTGGGCAATAATTGAAACTTGAGTTTGCCCAGAAGATTCAGGCCGCGACTGGGATTCATAGGTACGTAGGCGGAGTCGCCGCCCATTTCAATATACCACTCATCGAGCCAGATTGTCTCGGTTACGTTTTCATCATTCACATCTTTATAGGTGCGCGTATAGGGTTTTAACTCAAAATTGGCGGAATCCGTCGGCAGATGTTCGCGAACCCCGTACAAATGTCCCTCGGATTCCGTATAGCGTGTAGAGAAAAAGAACGTGTGATTCTTATTTTCGGTTATTCCAAGCAGAGACAACGGTCCGGAAATAGTACCTTCGGTGCTGTTGACGGCAAGCGGATTGACGTCATCGATATTTGTAAAAATATGATTTTTGTCGCTGATATAATCACCGGAATAGAAACTCAAAAAAGTCTCGAATTCCGGAGAGCCGTCCTTGGTTGTAAAATTAACCACGCCGCTCATGGCGTTTCCGTACTCGGCATTAAAGGCGCCGCTGACGACGGTCATTTCCTGGATAGCATTATTGGCTACGCTGGTGGCCAGTCCGTTGGTACTGAAGGGGTTGGCTACGGAAACACCATCCACGAGATAAGCAACCTCTTCCGAGCGGCCGCCGCGGATATGGATTGCGCCATCCGCGCCCTGGGTTACGCCGGCCTGGGTAAGCATGATACCGGCGTAAGTTTCGACAGGCATGGCCTTAATCTCTTCGGTTGTAGTAATTTTTTTGGAATAGGTCAAATCTTTCTGAACCAGCGGACGTTCGGCAACGACAACAATTTGTTCTTCCAGTTCCATCGTCTGCTCTGATAATTCAAAATTTAAAGCCGTAGTCTGGTCGGATAGAATTTGGACGTCTTTATAAAGAAACGGCTGATATCCGATGTAGGCGCATTCGATATCATAGCTCCCCGGCGGGATGTTTAATATGAAATATTCGCCGTTTAAATCTGTTGCGGCGCCAATCGGTGTCCCTTTCAGGATGATGTTTACGCCGGCCAGCGGTTCACCGGTATTTTTATCGGTGACCACGCCGACAAGTTTGCCGGTATTGCCGGCAACCGCAAGATTGGTGGCGATAGTAATCAATAATAAAATAAACAGGACCTTGCGTATCATTAAATTACCTCCAGCATATCTGATTTAGTTTGTTTGTAAAATTAACAAATTTAAACCAATATAAAAATTTTTAGATCAATTCGCTTGATTTTTTGTTATTTCCCCGGAATCGTAATAGGACTCCGGTCATCTGCAATGGCGGGATATGACTTTATCACGGAGAAGGGCGGTAGATCATGTACTGTCGTTGTAGCTTTCTTATAAAAACCACTTCGGATAAATACAGTGATCTTATAACGTTTAAAAATTTATTACTCTGATCAGGGAAATTTGACTTCGATACCAAACCGGAATTTGGGTCGGATTTTGGTCTTAAACGGATTGACCTCCCGGTCGATTTCATCTCCGATATCATAATCGGATTTCAATTCATTGGCAAACTCAAAACTGTAGCCGGCAAACAGATGAAGATTAATTTCACTGACCGGAATCCCGCCGCCGATCCCGATGATCGGCTCTACAAAATCGATAATCCGCAGGCCACCTAATAGATGAAAGGAACTGGCCAGTGTCGGCGCTTTCGTATCCACGGGCACAAAATGATAGTTAATCACGGCAAAAGCAGCCAGATCGAGATAGGGCTTTGGCCTAACGGTGATTTTGCCGTCGGGACTGACAATGATATCGACATCATTTTGACTGGTAATTGCCGTGGCGATACCGTAGCTCCAGCGCTCAAGTGAGGTGTTGTCAAAAACAGCCCTGGCCAGCACATTATCTTCCGATAAATTTGGTTTTACAATAAAAGACAAATCGCAGAATTTTCGGTATACTTTGGGCACCTCAAACCGGCGCACATCGATCCAGGTTGTCTCGGCGCTGATATCCTGCGGCTGAACCGATCCGGTCATAGGCAGGAAGATGCCCAGAAAGGCAGGCAGGTTCTCGTAGAACGGAGACGCTTTCTCCGTAGCCAGAACGGACAAAAATGACTGGCCCTGTCTCTGCCGGGACAGATAAATGTAAAACAGATTATCTTCTTTCAGACCATACATCCGGGCGCTTGAGAAATCATTATCGCCATGAATCAAACCGATTGGGGTAAAATTATCCGTGAAATTTGCGACGACAACATAATAGTTTTTGGGGTTAAGCTCGAAACCGGTTTCCGTAATTATTTTTTTCAGAAGTTCAGCACCCTGCTCATACTCACCTTCGAGAAACCAGCGATAGGCCTGACCGAGCAGATCGTCTTCATCGGCGTACTGAAACGGCGCGCCCGGGACCGGTTTAGGTACAAGGATCGACCGCTGCTGGGCAATGGCGGACAGCGGCATCGAAATCAAAGCTATCATTAAAGAAACAAATATAAAATGACGCATGGAACCCCCTGACAATTAGATTAGAAACGAATCCCTCAATAATTAAAATTAATGTAACGCTTGTGGCGGTATAATTATTTACCTTCTGCTTTTTTTTTGAACTATCCGTCCATGGGTGTGATTCCGATGAAGAAAGTGTTCCCGGCCGCTTGAGTAAATTTATGATGTTTTCAAAAATAAGCAATGGCTAATTTAAAATGACGAAGATGGAAAGGATAATCACTTGTAAAAAAAAGCCCCGCCGGATTGAGACGGGGCTTAAAATTTTACCGCGATTAATTTTCGGGATAAAGTACGACCCGCACGTAGTTATCTTTTTTCAGATATTTTTGTGCCGCTTCCTGAACATCTGCCAGGGTTCTTTCCTGTACTTCTTCATCGATCCGCAAAATCAACTTAGGATCGAGCCCGTGAAAGTAATAATGCTGCAGTTTACTCAGCCAAAATTTATTCTCCTGCATATCGCGCTCGTATTCACGCATGCCGATCTCTTTAACTTTTTCAAGATATTCTTCTGTGGGACCGAATTGTTGCAGACTGTCGATTTGGGTAAAAACCTCGTTGGTTAATTCTTCTACGCGTTCCGGGTTGCAGCCCCAGGAAATACGGAGCTGGTAACGCTCCCGCGGATAATGGGAAAAGCTGGAACTCAGTCTGACGCCGTAAGTGCCGCCTTTATCTTCGCGCAGCCGTTCGCGCAGTTTGATCCGCAGCACTTCGGCCAGGGTTTGTGCTTTTGAGCGGTTTTCAACACTCCAGTCGAACGGTCCCGAAAAAATGATCGTATTCAGGCTTTTAGGCTCAACACCTTTTTTGACCGTTTTTTCGATGAGACCGGCGGGATAAGTATATGTCTTATCCTGCCAGGTTTCCTCGCGCTGCAGGGTGGGCAGTCCGCCCAGGTATTTTTCAACCAGAGGTTTCAGCTCTTCCGGATCAAAATTTCCGACAAAGAAAAAGGTGAAGTCGCTGGCGTCGGCGAAGCGTTCGCGGTAAATTTCCAGCGATTTGGAAAGGTCCATTTCCTCAACCATTTCCACATTGAACGGCGCATAACGGGGGTGATTTTGACTAAAGGTGACGGTGACCGAATCACGATAAACATTTTCCGGGCTGGCGCTCACGTTTTCGTAATAAGCCTTCATTCTTGCCTGATAGGAAGCAAATGCGCTGCTGTCTTCCCGCGGGTGGGTAAAGGTGAGGTAGATAAGCTGGAAAAGTGTTTCGATATCTTTCGGCGAAGCCATGCCGGAAAGCCCTTCGCTTATTTCGCTGACATAGGAATTCACGCGCACCACTTTATCCGAAAGCAGTTTTTGCAATTGAATCTGGGTAAAGGCGCCAAATCCATTTTGGGCAATCACGCCGGAGGCTGTTTTCGCCGGAACCAGTTCTTCATCGGGATACAGGGAATAGCCGCCGGGACTGGTGGCCCGAAACAGAATTTCATCGTTTTTGAAATCGGTCGGTTTTAAAACAACTTTCACACCGTTTTTCAGCGCCCACTCCGTTACACCTATATCACTGATCTGTGTTTCTTCAACCAGCGGTGATGCTTCCGGTTCCTTTTCAACCAGCGGTTGATCCAGAACGTCATCTTTGTAAGGTTCGACGATCAGGGCGTCTACTTTTTTCATTACCTGGCGCAGATCTTCTTCAGCGGGAATTTCCAGACCTTCCTTCTCCGGGGAATCGACCATAAAAACCCGGTTGCGATCCATGATCCACTCGCTGGCCAGAGCATTGATTTCTTCAATTGTAATCGCCGGCACGAATTTTTTATAAAGCCCATATTCATATTCAATGCCCGGAATGGGTTCATCCTGCAGAAAATTGCGAATATACTCGGAAGCATAACCGCGCGATTCGCTCTTGTCGCGTTCGGCATAAACTTTTTCGATGGAGCGCAATATCGATTTTTTTGTGCGTTCCAGTTCGCTTTTCGTAAAGCCGTGTGCCTGAACGCGCCTGGCTTCCGTCAGCAAGGTTTCCAGCCCCCGCGGAATGCCGTTGTCTTTAACGACGGCAGACAGCATGTAGACTTCGGAAGTACGCACAAACTGACCTTTTCCCGAATTAGCAAAAATGAACGGCGGGTTTTCTTTTTTGGCCAGTTCCCGCAGGCGCTGGTTGAACATGCTGTTATACAGACGCTCGACAATCCGCTGACGATAATCGGCAACGGTATTTTGACTTTCGGCGGGTAGTTTATAATAAACACTAACCGAGGAGTTGGTCGCTTCCGGATCGGAGGTAATGGCAAACAGGGTTTCTTCATGGCCGGGAACCGGATAGCTCTCCCGTTCTCTGGGATTTTCTCCGGCGGTCAGATGAGCAAAGTTTTCATGGATCAGGTTTTCAACATAGTCCGTATCAAAATCGCCCACGGCAATCACGGCCATCAGATCGGGCCGGTACCAGTCGCGGTAAAAACGTTTCGGGGCATCGTAGTGGAATGTATCCAGCACTGCTTTTTTACCGATGGGCAGGCGCCCGGCATATCTCGAACCTTTAAACAGAATTGGTAATTGCTCATCGAGCATACGCATCCGCGCGCCGCGTCCCAGTCGCCATTCTTCGATGACCACGCCCCGTTCCTTGTCGATTTCTTCATTATCGAGCGTGACAGCGCCGGCCCAGTCCTGCAATACCAGAAAGCCTTTTTCGAAAATATCCGTGCTGTCTGTCGGTACGTGAAGCATATAAACCGTTTCATCGAAACTAGTGTAGGCATTGATTTCCGGACCGAAACGCATGCCTATGGATTCCAGATAATTGATCAGTTCCTGTTTCTGAAAATGCTCGGTGCCGTTGAAGCACATGTGTTCCAGAAAATGGGCCAGGCCCTGCTGGTCATCGTCTTCCAGAATAGAACCGGCATTAACCACCAGGCGCAATTCGGCGCGCTTTTCCGGTTTGCCGTTTTTACGAATGTAATAGGTTAAACCGTTATCGAGCTTGCCTTTGATTATTTTTGGATCGACCGGTAAAATCTGTTCGGGATCAGGCTGCACCTGTTCGGTTTGTTGGTTTGTGGCAACGTTTTGCTTTTTACCACCCGCGCAGGACAACAGATAAAAAGATAATAAAACCATTAAAACAGTCTGAAACGCTCGCATCAGTGACTCCTGTATTTGTTTAATTTTAAATAAATAAGTCTGCAATATAGCAAATATATCGCTAAAAAGGAAAAGAAGTTCACGTCATAATATGCCGCACGTCTAATTCATATTCGGCGGTTCTGGTTATAGGCGGCTTCTACCACACCTTTGGATATGAAACCATATCTATTGGTCAGAAAAACGCGGCGCCCTTCCATCCTTCCGGTCTCTTCGTCTCTTTGTCCCTTCGTCTCTCAGTCCTTCTTCCTTCCCTTCCATCCCCTTTTCTATTTTCTAATTTCTTTTTACTTTCTCATTTTTTTCTTGTTTTTTTCTAACGTTATGCTTATTATTAGTCCATTGTTAAAGCCGCTTAACTGAATTAGGCGAAATATGGCACACCCTGAACAAGTTAAAAGAGATATCCTGAACCGAACACGGATTATTTCCGGCATTCCTGAACCATTATTTAATATTTTTTATTAGGGCGGGTCTTAAGTAAGCGGCGGACTGCGCCCTGGGGGAAACAATGTTTTTGAGTACGAATTGGTGGTTTACTACAGTGGGTAAAATGCGTCCGTTATGGTTTGCGCAAAATGATGCCGGCAGGCCACAATCATATATCAGTGACAGCCGCGCAATGTAACTGACGTGGCGGAGCTGTGTTCGCAAGGGAAGAAAAAGTCGGAGTGAAGCGGAGATCCCGCAACAACGGGAAGGAAAGCGCAATGAGAAAGGTGACAGAGATTAAGGAAATGAAAAAGGATGGAATGAATGTTTCTTATATAAGAAAGATTGAAAAGTCAGAAGGAAGTATGCTATTAATATGTTATACGCTTAGAATCAATGTAAGCATATTTATATGAATCAAATTTTAGTGCAATATAGAAATCAGTTAATTCAGCTGAGATATAGTCAAAATACAATAGATATATATTGTAATTATTTTCAAGATTTCTGCGAGTTTTTTAAGAGCTCTGATTTACAAAATATAAAACCAGAACAAATAAATAAGTATATTCTGGATTTAATTAAAACAAAAAATATTTCATCCAGCCAGCAAAATCAAAGAATAAATGCTATTAAATTTTATTATGAAAAGATACTTGGTAGGGAAAAACAATACTATTCACTTCATAGACCAAAAAAAGAACATAAATTACCAAAAGTGCTTAGTAAAAATGAAATAAAAAGGATTTTTACTTCTTGTAACAATATTAAGCATCGCTGTATTTTAATGTTGATATATTCTTCTGGGTTGAGACGAAGTGAACTAATAGATTTAGAAATTTCTGATATTGATTCCGAAAGAATGGTTGTAAATATTAAAGGCGCTAAGGGTAAAAAAGACAGGATAACCCTTTTATCAGAAAACACTCTTCATTTATTAAGGGATTATTATAAAAGTTATAGACCTAAGGTTTATCTTTTTGAAGGTCCAAACGGTGGTAAATATTCTCCAACAAGTGTAGCAAATATTTTAAGGAAATC
>CAYXRA010000085.1:0-18659 GCA_964467525.1 uncultured Calditrichaceae bacterium | reverse complement strand
CTCAGTGACTTACAGGATCTGATTACCCACACCGGGGATGCCCTCGACACCTACCGCGATATGCTCAGCGATCTGCTGAATATCTATCACACCAACATCAGCAGTCACCTGAATAGTGTCATGAGAGTGTTAACCGTGTTTGCGGCCATTTTCATACCGCTGACTTTTATTGCCGGGATTTACGGCACGAATTTCGAATATCTGCCAGAGCTGCGTTATAAATATTCTTATTATGTGTTCCTGGGATCAATGGTCGTTATCGCCGTTGCCATGCTTATATTTTTTAAGCGAAAAAAATGGATATAATCGAACAGTGCCAAACGATCAGCCGCCGAAAAATTCACCGTGATACCCGATCAGGATGGGCTGCTCAACCACTGCCCGGGCCAGCTCGGTAAAAGTACCGGCATCGAGAACCAATAAATAGGAATAACCTTTGGCACGATCCAGAACAATAGTCAGCACCACGCCGTCATCTTCCGTTTTTCCTTGTGGATTACGCACGAATACCGGCTCGCTGGGATAGGCGTTTGCTTCACGCCAGATTTTTGCCTCACTGGTTTTCAGATCGATTTTTATTATCTGATTAAAAAATCCGCGCCGCTGATTCTTATTCACACTCAGCCCGTAAACATATCGGTAATCGCCGTTCATATTGTATTTTTCATAATCAAACCGGGGCATCTCGATGATTTCATCGGACAGCATTTCGCTCCTGACGGAATCTTTTTTGGATAAATCGATCCTGAAGCGTTTAAGGTGACCCGCGGGCATAATCATATTATCATCCTTCAATCGGTTGAGATAAAAAGAATTTATAATTTCCGCATCGTCATAAGCATCGATATCCAGCACCAGCGTGTTACCCTCTTCGAAGGCATTGATATGATGAAATGCGAAAAAGGCATCGGTTTTGTAACTACCGATCAAATCCCCGTTAACCCGGTCCATCACGTAAAAAGTTGTGCCCCGGTTCGGCTTCCATTTGAAGTTTTCGATGAAAGGTTTAAACTGAAACAGTAATTTCAGCGGATAAACAATCAGCGGAAATTCAGCAATAATCAGATATTTTTTACTCATCCCAAAACTATGCAGATAGGCCGGGTGGCTGACCGGAATCTCACCGATCACCTTCCGGCGCCCATTGGCGTCAATGCGCAGCATCCGGTAGTGACTAATGCGGCTGAAGCGAATCACATGCTGATAGATTGCATTCTGCTGATAATCAAAATGGGGGTGGGCGTTGGTTACATGCTGCTTATATTTTTGCTCGTAATTAAAAACGCCCAGTGATTGCAGGGTTTCGGGATCGAATTCAATCTGCATGGCCGTTTCGCCGAGAGCCAGATATTTTTCGTGCAGCTTGCCTACACTAACTTTGGCACTGTCCGTGATACGCTGATCGAATATGGCGGTCACTTTGCCAAACAGGGAACGGCAGGGATCGGTGGCAAACTCGGAGTAGGAAATTTTGCCGGTACGCATCGCTTCATCATAGGCTTCACACTGCAGGAATTTATTCATATATCCAACACGGCCACCGGAAAAGTTAAATTTATGGAGCATCGCCAGACCGTCGAACCAGTGACGGTAATTCTGGTCACCTACATGAAAGGTGCCGGGACCGTTACGGATGAACGCGCCCCGCAGCCATTCCGGCAGCCGGCCGGACACGGACAAATTTTCAATATGTAATTCATTTTCGCTTTTATTGAAGCCCAGATCGACTAAATTTTTCATTATACTTCCTTATTTACGATGGATCGATTAATTCGGCGGCGATTTTACCGGATGAAAGCACCGCCGGAACGCCGGCACCGGGATGGGTACCGGCGCCCGCAAAATACAGGTTTTCAAATTCTTCCGAGCGGGCGTGCGGCCTGAAATACGCTGACTGCAGCAAACTCGGTTTTGTGGCAAAGGCCGCACCTTTATAACTGTTCAGGGTATCCCTGAAATGCAGGGGGTCAATGAAATGTTCCGCAACAATATTTTCGCGTAAATCCGGTAAAAAATTATCTTCCAGGTATTTCAGAACCCTTTCGCGATATGGTTCGGCGTAGGTTTTCCAATCGATCGATGCATCTAAATTCGGCACAAGTGATAACACATAGAAAGATTCGCATCCGTCCGGCGCAATCGAACTGTCGGTTATCGTCGGCATGTGCAGGTACAGGGCCAGATTCTCCGGAATCCGGTTTCGTTTGAAAATATCGCGCAAGATATCGGTGTAGCCCTGATTAACAATGATATTATGATGATGAAATTTGGAATCGAGATAACGTTTCTTAGTGCCGAAATAAATAACGAACAGGGAATTGCTGTATCTCAGGCGATTGATTTTCGCATTCGTCCATTTTCTGCGCCGTTGTTCCGGTATCAAATTATGATAAGTGAACGACACATCGCCGTTGCTGACGATAGCATCGAACTTTTCCACGCCGCCGGAGTCGAAACGCAAACCGCTGGCTTTGCCGTCTTCAATGACGATTTCCCTCACTTCGCTGTTCAGATGCAGTTTACCGCCGATATCGCCAAACAATTTTGACAAACCATCAACAATTGCGCCTGTACCGCCGGTGGCATAATGCACGCCCCACTCTTTTTCGAATTGCATAATCAGCGTATACAGCGCCGGTGTGTCCATCGGATTCCCGCCGATGAGCAGAGGATGAAAGGAGAATACCCGCCGCAAAAACGGGTGTTTAATGTATCGTGCCGTGAAGGGATACGTGCCCATCCATCCGCTCAAACGAATCACATCGGGCATTATTTTGAGCATCTTGTGCAGATTCAGAAAAGGCTGGTCCGTATGGGGATATAGTTTATCAAACAGAGCTCGGGTTTGATTGACAAATTTTTGATATCCTTTTTTATCCGCCGGATTCCATTTTACAATTTCGGTCAGCATATCCTCGATCTTGTGGCGATAATCAAAATGTTTGCCTTCCTGATCGAAAATCCTATAAAAGGGATCGAGCGGAACCAGTTTAAAATAATCTTCCCGCCTTTTACCGGCCAGCTCGAAAATCTCATCAAATATGTACGGCGCGGTTATTACTGTAGGTCCGCCGTCAAATTTAAAGTTGTTGATTTCATACTGGTAGGCGCGGCCGCCCGGTTTATCTCTTTTTTCGAAGATATCAACCGTATGCCCTTTTGCCGCCAGGCGGTTGGCCGCCGCTAAACCGCCAAATCCGCTTCCGATTACGGCAATTCGTTTTTTCATTTCATTTCTCCATTCAAGTCAATTTTATATCCGCTGTTAATTAACCAGATTCCGCCCATCATGCGGACCAATGCCGGCCGATTCGGGACTGCTCCGCCGTCGGCGGTTTAAAAATAATCCAGTGCAATCACCAATTTAATCCGCTGTTTATTGAATACGAATTTAGCATCCCCGAATGAAGGTGCGCCAAACAGACGCTTCGCATTATTGGATACCGCTATACCCTCTTTCGGAATACCCAGCCAGTTGGTGGTTAACTTATTATTCCCGTCTTCGTCGTGCAAAACCGCGACGGCGTAGATTCCGTAGGGAATATTTTCAAAAATCGCCGGCATGGATTTTCCTTTGATATTCAGATTGACATATTGTCTGGCCTCTTGGTATTCACCGGGAAACCCCGCCTCGCTTTCAAACAAGGAAATTCGGATCTGGCCTTCTGTATTACGTATATCGCGTACTTCAATTTCGATGACGCCGCTGGAATCGGGCTGGACACCTGACAATAGAAGAGGCGTCAGAATCATAATGAGTCCAATAACAGCTTTCATATTACACCTTCTCAATTTAAAGGTAAAAATATCACTGATTTTCCGGAGGTGTGTGATGCCTGTGAATCAAAAACTGAATTGCATTATTGAAAGGCAGGCAACGGCACCTCAAAAATTACGCCGGCTATAACTGAGTTAATTTTAAATTTATTTCTGAATTGTGTAAAAATTTCGCTCATTTCGCTCATTTCGGGAATATTTTTCCAGCAATATGGTTTATGAGTTTTGAATTAACAAAAGGTAAGGATTTGGCTCGGCAAAACTAAAGCAAAGCCCATGTCTGTTCCTGTTTTATCCTGGTTTGCTTCGTTGCTGTAATGATTTATGTATTGCCAAAAATAAACGGAAGATTTTAAATGATAAAAAAATCAATTGTCAATCAGGTTTTGATAATAGGCCTGCTGCTTTTTTCGGCGCCAACCCATGCCAGTGCCAGTTTCGGCAGTATCGGCGGAAAAGTTTTTGACCGGCAGACCATGCAGCCGCTCGCCGGAGCCAATGTGATCATCAGCGGCACTATCCGGGGCGCGTCTACGGATACGGAGGGACATTTCATCATAAACAAAATCGATCCCGGCAGCTATACCATCGAATTTCACTATCTGGGCTATACCTCACTGAAAAAGGGCAATGTAATCGTCAATCCTAAACGCACCACGATTTTGGAAGTGGGTCTTGAAGAAAAGATTACCGCCGGAGAAACCATTGAAGTATCGGCCAGTTTTTTCGAGAAACCCCGCGAAGCCCTGGTCAGCTCGCGCTCGATGAATTTTGAGGAAATAAGGCGCAGTCCCGGCGATCTGGTGGATATCCAGCGCGCTGTTCACGCCCTGCCATCGGTGGCTACGGGCAGCGATCAGTTAAACGAAATCATCATTCGTGGCGGCTATCCCGGTGAGAATCTTTTCATTATGGATAACATTGAAATCCCCAATCCCAACCACTTTGCTGTACAGGGGGCCGGCGGCGGGCAGATTAATCTGCTCAACAGTTACATGGTGCGCAGCCTCGATTTTTACGCCGGCGCCTTTTCCGCAAAATATGGCGATAAAGCCTCGTCGGTACTGGAAATATTTTTGCGTGAAGGTGCCCGCGATCGTTTTCGCGCCGAAGGCAGTTTCGGCATGGCCGGTGTGGGCATCTTAGCTGAAGGACCGCTCGGTTCAAAGGGCAGTTATATGTTTTCTGCCCGCAAAAGCTATCTGGACTGGATTATTACATCAATCGATTTAACAGCCGTACCGGAATACTACAGCTTACAGAGTAAAGTCGTGTACGACCTGAGCCGTCGGCATGCTCTTCTGTTCAATGCCGTTTACGGGGGCGATGAAATCAATTTTGAAGATGAAGAAGCCAGCGGTTTTGGTCGCGGCGGTGAAAATGTGGATACCCAAAATTCCCAGTGGATCGGCGGCATAACACTGCGTTCGTTGTGGAGTGAACAGCTCTTTTCTAACACGACGATTTCCGCCGTACAAAACAACTACGATGTCGATGTTTACGAAAAACCGGCGCCCGATGTGCGCGATACTTTTTACGAATCACAGGCAAATGAAACAGAATACACACTCAAGACCGATTTTGTCTATCGTATGAAAAAGAATGTGGAAGTTAATTTTGGCGCTTCCTATAAAAATGTAAATTTTCGCTACGATAACCGTCTCGATGCGGATACGCTGTTTTATTATTTCAACAATATAAAAAGCGATTCGGCTTTTCGATATTATCCGGAAGACCGTGTTAATGAAAATGTCACATCCTTTAAAATGGCTTTATATGCCCAGATATCCTGGGACTTATTCGGCAAATTACGTTTGAACGGCGGATTGCGTTACAACTATTTTACCTATACCGCCTTTACATCCTGGAGTCCGCGACTCGGTATTTCCTGGTTGCTGACGCCCAGAACCACCATGAGTCTGGCTTACGGGAAACATTATCAGTCGCCATCTTATTTTAACCTGGTAGAAAATGATGTAAACCGCAACCTGAAGAGTAAATACACTGATCAGTATGTACTCAGTTTTGATCACCTGTTCCGGGAAGACATCAAACTGATTCTGGAAACCTACTATAAAACCTATCACGATGTGCCGGAAAATAAAACGTTAACCACGGTCGATCCTTTCGATTTCGACGACGGCGAAATGCTGAACGGCGGCAGTGGACGATCCTACGGATTCGAAGTTTTTCTGCAAAAGAAATTAACCAAACGTTTTTCCACAATACTGAGCTATGCCCGTTCCAAAGCCGAAGCCAGAGATCCGCGCAGCGGGCAATACTATGACTGGGATTATGACTACCAGAATATATTCACCTTTATCAGCGGTTATAAATATTCTTTTCTGAAAAAGAAGTGGTACAACGATTTTAAAAATAACTGGTGGTTTTACAGCGTAGCCTGGCTGCCCTTTCTTCCCGCTGACGAGTTTGAAATCAGTATGAAGCTCAGATATCTTGGTGGACGGCCTTACACGGCGCCAACGCCATACGATAATTTACAGGAATGGGTTGTTGAGGAAAAGCAGCAGTTGAACGGCAGCAGATATCCGGCCTATCACCGTCTCGATATTCGTATCGACCGGCGCATTATTTTCGATAACTGGACTTTTGTTATCTTTTTCGATCTGAATAATATCTATAACCGCGATAACCTCTGGGCATACCAATACGGTTATGATGAAGAGGGCAATCGAGAAATTAAGGAGGTGCTGCAATATAAAACACTGCCTATCGGCGGATTCACTATTGAATTTTAACGGTGACAGAGCTTATCAGAACCGGTAAACATCTTCCATGCTGAACAGCCTTTTTACCACAGCAGTGTGATCGAAACTGAGATGATCGAAACCAGGACCACCCACAAAGATTTGAATCGATTGTTGCGCGCACATATCGCAAATTGCGGTGAACTCTTTCTGAACAGTTTCAGAATCTTCGAGGTAAGTACTGGCCACATAGAGACGAACTGGTTTAATATTATCAAGCAGATGATCAAACTTTTGCAGAACCGTAAGCTGACCGCTGAAATAGACCTTAAATCCTCGTATTTCCAAAATGTGGTCTACCATTTTCAAAGCAATGTCATGTAATTCAGAGGAAAGATTAATGCATAATGCTTTATGTTTTTTTGCCGCCGGCAACTTGATTATACCCTGGAGGCGAATAATGCTATCGCGCATGGTTTGTGAGGCCAAATGTTCTTCACTTATGGAAATTCTGTCGTCCATCCACATGTCACCGATATCATGCAAAACCGGTGTTATCAGATGGTCATAAATAATGTGCAGCGGATATTGGGCAAGATAAAGTCCGTTGAGAATTTTCTGTACTTTTTCACGATTACTGCGCAGGGCCTGGGTTTTAATTTGCTTGGTCAGATAGGCAAAATCACCCTTTAATATTTGATTGCTTAACCTGAGGTCGCTTTCATTTTCAATCGGAAACAGATTGACTTTGGCCGTTTTTTTCCGGTTGGCTTCCAGAAACTTGGACAGATGTTTCATAATAAATTTGCGATGGCCGCCGGCAGTGCGGATACAATCCAGTTTACCTTCATCGGTCCAGCGCTTAATCGTTGAAACGTTGACGCCTAATATCTTTGCAGCTTCCTGGCTGTTAAAATATTGAACTTCCTGATTCATTACATTATCCTCATTAATTGAGTCAAATATAAGAAGGTGTAATATAGAAGTCAATTTTTTTCAGCGATTTGAGCGTTTTATTTCATTTAAACCCTTGACTAATGAATTTGTTTTACTTAAATTATTTCGCTCATAACGCTTTTATTGATGGAGATTAAAATATGGAAAAACAAATATTTCGCCTTCTTTTACTCTTTGGTTTTATTTTTTCCGGTACCCTGTTTGCCGGCAGTGATTCATCAGCCGCGGAGAACCTGCTCGAAACCGGGCGTAATTTCTTTTACGGTTCCGTAGAAGATGAAACGCAGATCGAAAAAGGCATCGCCGCTTTTGAACAGCTTGCTGAAAAATACCCCGCCATGCAGGGGCGGTCAACCGTTTACATCGGCGCATTAACCGCTCTGAAGGGTCGCCACGCCTTTTGGGTTTACACCAAGTACGACCTGGTCAAAAAAGGACTGAAAATCATGGACACCGGTATTGAACAGTCCCCGGACGATCTGGAAGCCCTGTTTGTGCACGGATCGACCTGTCACTTCATGCCATTCTTTTTTGGACGCAGCGAGGAAGCCCAGGCCAGCTTTAATCGCATTGTAAAACTGCTTCCCGATCATGCACATAAATACGATCAGGAACTAATGAGCAATGTCATCGATTTTCTGATCGAGCATACGGAATTAACCAATGAAGAAATATCAAAATTAAAAACGATCAAATCGGGATTAGCGGAAAAGTGAAATACGAATATTTGATTCTGATCATCGCCATAACAGCCGCTCCTCTGTCGCTCAGCTTCGATCACAAAGTCAATTTCCGGCAATACTGGAGGTTTGTTTTTCCGGCTATACTTCTTGTTGCAGTGCCGTTTCTGATTTGGGACATCCTGGTAACCGGCCGGCATTGGTGGTTCAATGAGAATTTCACCAGCGGTATTCGGATTCTTGGATTACCCCTGGCCGAGTGGCTTTTCTTTATCGTGGTGCCCTACGCCTGTATTTTTACCTGGGAAGTGCTGCGCGCCTATTTCGGAAACCGGCGATTTGAGGAATTCCTTTCCCTAAGATCCATTTTATCGGTGATATTTATTTTTTCGTCACCTTTTATTTTTTATATTGGCTTTGAATATACTGCCATTGTATCTTTTTTTATGGGTGCCGTATTGATTCTGGATGTTTTATTCAAAAAAGAAATTTTTCTTCAAAGCAGAACTTACCGGATGATGCTTCTGTCCGTAATAATGATGCTGATATTTAACGGATACCTCACGGCGCGGCCGGTAGTCCTCTACGATCCGGCCTATCAACTGGACTGGCGCATAGTAACCATACCGGTTGAAGATTTTTTTTATGGATTTACACTCATTTTTTTAAATATTATCATTTATGAAAAACTGAAAGGGCGGCAATATGACTAAACGCGTCGCGGTAATCGGCGGCGGTTTGGGGGGATTAACGGCCGCCCTGCGCCTGGCCCGCTCCGGTTTTGAAGTACAACTGTTCGAGAAAAACGAAAGTTTGGGCGGAAAGATGAACCGAGTTCAAAGCAAAGGATTCCGGTTTGATACGGGACCGTCGCTGTTAACCATGCCTTTTGTGATCGACGAGCTTTTTCATTTTTTGGGGGCGGATCGTAAATCCATGCTCGACTTCCGGTCGATTGAACCGATCTGTCGTTACTTCTGGCAGGACGGCAGTCAGATTGACGCCAGCATGAATTATCCGGACATGATGCTGTCCATGGAACGCTTCTCAAAGCGTGATGCCCAAAATTATAAAGCATTTCTGGACTACAGTAAAACCATTTATGAAATCACGGCGGATGTATTTCTCTACGCGCCGGTGCATGAAATCGGTAAAATCGTAAATCGCCATCTTTTATCAAAATTAATGAATATCAGAAAAATCGATCCTTTCCGAACGGTTCATCAGGGTGTGCGGCGTTTCTTCGATGATCCGCGCATTGTGCAGTTATTCGATCGTTATGCCACCTATAACGGCTCCGATCCCTATCAGGCCCCGGCCACGCTCAACATCATTCCCTATGTGGAATATGTGCTGGGCAGTTTCTATATTAAAGGCGGCATGTACAAACTCATAGAAGCACTACAGAAATTAGCTGTTGAATCCGGTATTCCTCTGCATACAAATACCGCCGTTGAAAAAATTATTTACCGTAACAGGCGCATCCGCGGAATACAGGTTGCCGGTGAACAGCTCGATTTTGACTATGTGATCAGCAATGCCGATGTGGTGGTAGCCCATGAGCGGCTTATCGACGGCTTTAACCGGCGCAGGAAAAAGTTGCAGCGACTCGAGCCTTCGCTTTCCGGAATGGTTTTTTTATGGGGCATCAACCGCCGTTTTGAGCAACTGAAACATCACAACATTTTCTTTTCCGGTGATTATCGAAATGAGTTTAAACAGCTTTTTAAAGAAGGCGCCTTACCGGATGATCCGACCATTTATGCGGCGATCACATCAAAGTCGGATGCGGAAGACGCACCGGATGGAATGGAAAACTGGTTTGTTTTGCTGAATATGCCCTACATCCAAAACAGCGATGACCGGAACAGTCATAAAAATCAGCTCAAAGAAATGATTATCAATAAGTTAAAACGGTTTCAAATTGATATTGAACAAAACATTATTTTTGAACATGGCTACACAGCAAAGGATTTCTACGATCTTTACGGCAGCAACCGGGGAAGTATTTACGGGATTTCTTCCAACAGCCGCATGACGGCCTTCAGGCGTCCCCCTAATCGCAGCCGTCAAATTAAAGGACTCTATTTTGTGGGCGGGTCCACTCATCCCGGCGGCGGCATTCCCCTGGTGATGCTTTCCGCCAAAATGGTCAGTGACATGATCCTTGAAAAAGAGAGGAATTAAAAAATGAAAAGAATTATTGTCATCGGTTCCGGATTCGGCGGTCTGGCGGCGGCAATCCGCCTGCAGGCCAAAGGCTTCGATGTTACGATCTTTGAAAAACAGGATATGGTCGGCGGCCATGCCTACCAGTTAAAAAAAGACGGCTATACCTTCGACATGGGTCCGTCGCTGATCACCGCACCCGATATTTTGCGCGCTATCTTTGAAGCTGCCGGTAAAAAAATGGAAGACTACCTGGACCTGATATATCTTGATCCTTTCTATCGCATCTATTTTTACGATGGCACAAAAATAGATTATTGCGCCGACAGTGAAAAAATGAAATCTCAACTGGCGGAATTTAACAAAAAGGACGCCGAAAACTACGATAAATTTATGACCTATGTCTACGAAGTGTATAAAGCAGTGATCGAGGATGGACTGGGAGCACGGCCATTTATGGATTTAAAGTCACTTTTACAATTTGCCCCGCGGGTCATGAAACTGCGTGGTTTTCAGTCGACCTACGGTGTGGTTAAAAAATACTTTAAAGATGAACGCAGCCGTTTCACCTTTTCCTTCCATCCCCTGTTTATCGGCGGCAGTCCGTTCCGGTCGCCCGCTGTTTACCTGATGATCCCCTATCTTGAAAAAGCGGGCGGCGTCTGGTTTACCAATGGCGGTATGTACACGGTCGTCAAAGCCCTGGAAAAAGTATTTTTGGAACAGGGCGGTACGATAAAAACCGGCACCGAAGTGCAGCGCATCAGCGCCGAAAACCAGCGCGCAAAATCCGTGCTGGCCGGCGACATCGAATATCCCGTTGATGCGATTGTTTCCAATGCCCATTTCAAGCATACCTACAATGATTTAATCGAGCCATCTCAGCGCAAAAAATGGCATAACCGGCGGGTGCTCAATCTGCATTATTCGATGAGCGCCTTTTTGCTTTACATGGGCGTAAAAAAACAATATCCGCAGCTTTTGCATCATACGCTGATCCTCTCCGAGCGCTATAAGGACCTGGTGAAGGATATCTTTGAAAATAAAATTCTGGCCGATGATTTTTCCATGTATCTGCACGTACCCAGTCGCACCGACCCGCAGATGGCCCCGCCGGGATCGGAAAGCATGTACGTACTGGTTCCGGTACCCAATTTAGCAGGCAACATCGACTGGGAAGAGGAAAAGGAAAAATACGGGCGGAAAATTCTGGATTTTCTGGAACACCAGTTCGGACTCGAGGGGCTGCAGGAAAACATCGAAGTACTGGAATACTGGACACCGCTCGACTTCGCTTCAAAACGCAATAATTTCCTGGGCAGCGCCTGGGGCGTGGAACCGCGTTTAACACAAACCGCCAACCTGCGTCCCCATAATCGCAGCGAAGATATTAAGAATCTGTACCTGGTGGGCGCCAGCACCCATCCCGGCGCCGGTGTGCCCGGAGTGATGCTTACCGCCGAAGCAACCGTAAAAACACTATTGAAAGATTTTAAAGTCAAATGATTGAAGCTAGGCACCAACGCTGGGCCGACCTAATTTTTAAAATTTATATCTACCGGCTGATGCGTAAAAATTTCTCCCGGATTTCGCTGTTCGGCGAAATACCGAAACTGAACCGTGAATGGCCCACGTTGCTGATTCCCAATCATACCACCTGGTGGGACGGATTTTTTATCTATCTGCTCAATAAAGAAATTTTTATGCAGAAGGCCTACCTGATGATGCTGGAAGATCGGCTAAAGCGGTTCTCGTTTTTCAACCGCGTCGGTGTTTACGGAATTGATCCTTACAATGCCAAGAAATCACTGAAGACACTGCGTTACACGGTTTCCCTGCTTGAAGCGCAGACATCCCCCAGGTCTCTGGTATGTCTGTTCCCGCAGGGCGAGCTGATGCCCTGGACCAGCGAAGGACTTAATTTCAAAGGCGGCGTGGACTGGATTGCGGAAAAATATCAGCAGCCGCTCAATCTGGTGCTGCTGGGCATGCGCTGCGAATTCACGGACAAACAGCATGCCGAGGTTTTTCTGATGTGCAGTGAGAACTATCGTGTTGACGGCAAAACTTTTAAAGGGCGGACCTGGCTCGAAGAGACGGAATCGGCCCTGCTGAAAACGCTGCGGCAAAAAATAGTCAATCGCGAACAGGGCCGGGTCCTGCTCGATGGCAAATCAAAAAGATAGTTACATCATGCTGTTGATCTTTATCCTGATAATTCTGCTTATATTTTTCATTACTTTAATGGTCAATGTGATATTCGGTCCGTTTCTGAAAAAAGATTTGCCGCTGTCCGATGTTCCGATGGTGTCGATTCTTGTTCCGGCCAGAAATGAGCAGGAAAATATCAGCAACTGCCTGACAAGTTTGCGCAATCAAAATTATCCCGATTTTGAAATTCTGGTGCTCGATGACGATTCGCAGGATCGCACAGCCCGGATTGTGTCCGATCACGCCGCGGAAGATAAGCGAATCAGGCTGCTGCGGGGCAAGCCGCTCGAAAACGGCTGGACCGGAAAAAACTGGGCCTGCCACCAGCTCGCACAGGAGGCGGCGGGCGAGGTGCTTATATTTACCGATGCCGACACACAACATGCCGATTTCGCCGTGCGCAATACCGTCGCCCGGATGCAGAATTACAGGCTGGATATGCTTTCGGCTTTCCCGCAGCAGATCACCCGGACATTAGCAGAAAAACTGATCGTTCCCGTCATCGATTTTTTTGTTTACGCCATGCTGCCTCTCTGGAGCACGTATCTTATTAAATCGCCGCTATTCGCCGCGGCAAATGGACAGTGGATCGCATTCAGGCGTCAATGTTACGGGGATATTAACGGTCATGTCTCGGTTAAATCGCAGGTAGTCGAAGATGTGGTACTGAATCGCCGGGTTAAAGCAAAAGGATTCCGGACTTTAACCACCGCCGGAACGGGCGCTGTTTTCTGCCGGATGTACCATTCCCCGAAAGAAGTCTGGTACGGATTTTCAAAGAACTTTTTTGGTCTGACAGGACACAACAGCCTGCTCTTTCTGCTGATCACGGCTTTGCTGTTCGGATGTTGTGTGCTGCCCTATTTTTTACCGCTTTTTTATCCGGTCGATATGCTGATCGGCGCACTCATTCTGATCAACATCCTGCTGCGCTTTTTTCTGGCAATCCGTTTCAAACACCCGCCGCTGATCAGCGTGCTGTTGCACCCGGTTGCTATCGTTTATGCGCTGCTGATCGGATTTAATTCCTATTACCAGTATTTTTTTGGAAGATTTTACTGGAAAGATCGTTATATAACAATAGATAAAAAAAGAAAAGTACAATCATGAAGTATAACAAACTCAAAATCGGTTTTCTCTATTTGATTATGACTGCCGGCGGCTTATGGCATATTTTGAGCTATTTTCAGTCCTTTATGAAGGTCGCTGCCGGACCGCTGCTGATATTAGTCGGACTGTGGCTCTTCTCAGAGCATCTCTTTTCCGGCCAACTGGAAGGCAGGGAAAAGGCGGCCTTTTCAGGATGGGCGGGTGCAGTTTTTATTATCTCCTTTTTTATTGAAATGGTCGGCGTCCGGACCGGCGTCATATTCGGCGCCTACGATTACGGCCCGGTTCTGCAACCGCAGTTTATCGGCGTTCCGCTGGCAATCGGCGCAGCCTGGTTTATCATGTTATTTTCATCGGCCGCGGTGATGCAGAAGCTGCGCCAGGAACGGCCATTCCTAAAACCGGCCGGACAAATATTTATTATTGCCCTTTTGATGACTTTTTTCGACTTTATCATGGAGCCGGCCGCAGTAAAATTAAATTACTGGACCTGGGAAGGCGCCCCCGTTCCGGTACAGAATTACCTGGCCTGGTTCATCACCGGCCTGGCACTGGCCGCACTGGGTCAGGCCATGCAAATTTTCAGAAGACCGCTGCCGCCGCTCGCTTTTCATGCGTTCGTGGCCCAGCTGATTTATTTTATTTTAATTATTTTAAGTTGATTATGAAACGCAGTGATTATTTAAAACCTCTTTCATGGGAACATCATCACGCGCTGACCTACGCCAACCGGCTGAAAATCGGCTTACAAAAAAATACGGCGCCGCAGCGCATGCAGTCATTCATCGAAACCGTATGGGCTAAAGAGTTACAGCCCCATTTCAATAAAGAAGAACGCTACTTCCCTTCCCTGTCCTGTTTTCGGACAGAAGATGATACTGTATTTGATACCATGATGGATCAGCATCGCCTGATCTCCGGCATAGCTAAAGAGATTATATCGTCGCAGCAAATTGATACAGATCCGATTGACCGGTTCAGAGAAGCGTTAACCGCGCATGTTCGTTTTGAAGAACGTGAGCTTTTCCCATTCATCGAAAAAAACGTAACCGCTGATGAGCTGAACCAACTGGGCCGGCAATTAGAGCAGGTTTACCGCTCCGATTGTCTCATCTGGCAGGATGAATTCTGGAAACAAGATAAGCAAAAGTGATACCATGAAAGTCAGGAAAAATGACTCATATAAAGGAGTAAGCGCAGCAATCACCATCATCAGCGTATGGCTGGCTTCTCTGATTTTTTTCATAACCAGGGATTTTCAGGCTATCCCCTGGTATACCACCGCGCTGATTATTCTCTGGCAAACCTTTTTATTTACCGGTTTATTTATTACCGCCCATGACGGGATGCACGGTATCATTATGCCAACACATAAAAAATTAAATCATTTTTTAGGTCGTCTGGCTGTATTTTTATATGCGCTGTTTTCTTATCAAACGCTGAAAACGAAACACTGGGATCATCATCGTTATCCTGCATCCGGAGACGACCCGGATTTTCATGATGGCCGCCATCGGGATCCCTTTCGCTGGTATATAAACTTTATTGCAAACTATATCACCTGGAAACAGATTTTAGGCATGGCCGTTGTATTCAATATTCTGGATCATCTGGCCGGTTTGCCAACCATCAATCTGTTATTGTTTTGGGTGCTCCCGGCCCTTCTGAGTACCTTTCAGCTTTTTTATTTCGGCACTTACCTGCCCCATCACGAAGCTGAAGATCCCTGGCCGGACCGCCATCACAGCCGCAGCAACGATTACCCCGCCTGGCTTTCTTTTCTGACCTGTTATCATTTCGGATATCACTGGGAGCATCATGCTTTCCCCTATGTGCCCTGGTGGCGGTTACCGTCCAAACGCCGGGAAGTAAGCGCCCGTTAACAGAGCATTTGACACCTGCCACAGTTTATCATTGTTTCAGTTGCAAATCCGCTTCTATATCCAGTGGATATCTGTTTTTGTCATTATTTCCGTGAATGGGGAGAACTCTGGGTGTGACTTATCTAAAAACTGATGGACAAAGGTCGGATGGCCGTTTTTGATTATCTTTTCCTTACTATCTATCGATTGCAGAATTTCCGGTTCCCACTGCTGTGCTTTACGTCCCCATACAATATAGTAAGGTGAGGGCGGCCGTTTATTCAAGGCTCTGATCAGCGCCTGGTGAAACGGCTGCCAGAAGGCGAAGTGCGCTTTTTTATGACTGGCGCCGGAAAAGGTCATGGATGTGTTAATCAGCAAAACACCCTGCGACAGCCACTTTTCAAATAACCGCGGCGGTGCGGGGATTTTTTCACGTGCTGCAATTTCCCGGCATTCGCTGATTGTCGTGTAATAATCGGCTTTTTCTTTTGCGATCAGCAATGCCTTGAGGATATTTTTAAGCGCGCTGCCGTTGGTACGCATCTGCCAACTGCTAATTTCCGCATCCCAAAAGGCAATGCCGTTGGCAGAAGTCTGCCGCGGATAGGGATCTTCGCCATAAATTACACAGGACGCCTCATCCGGACTGACCTTATGAAAAGCATTAAATATTAATTCACGTTGTGGTAGAACCGTTTCAAAAGAATTTAAGAATCGTTTTAAATCTCTGTAGAATGATTCGATATCCCATGCTGATCCTAAAAATCGTTCCCAGGTTTCCGGTAATCGCATCCGATCATTTCCTTATAATATTACAGTGATATAATTGATGTTTTTACCATCTCTGCCAATCTACTAAATGATGTAGAAAAAATCCCGTTAAAATTACAATTCAGGCAGATTTGTTTCAATGACGTTTTGATAATATTGAATTTTTTAACGATATTTATAACTAAATGATCAAACGCAAATTGCAGGACTGCTTATTCAGGAAAATCGGTGTCCCGGAAGTGCACTTCTCACGGCAATGGCATCTATCCCTCATTACGTTGTCGGGTTAAACATTACAGCAGTCTTGCAGCAGATCAACAAACAAAATGAAAGCAAGCCAACCGATAGTTCAGGAGGTTTTATGCGTCTAATTATTTTGTTAACATCATTTGTATTACTCATCAGCACGCTGTCCTTCGGCGGTGTGGTGATGATTAGGGAGGTCGGCAATCTCGTATTGGAAGACGTCCCTGAAATTCCCGCAGAATTAAAAGAACGGATGCTGCAATATCAAAATGTCCGTTCGGCCTCTTTCCGGGATTGGGACCCGCGCAGCAAAAGCATCCTGATCAGCACACGCTTCGGGGAAACCAGCAATCTGCACCGGGTCGACTTCCCCCTGGGTATGCGCAAGCAAATCACCTTTTTTGATGAACCCGTGGGCGGCGGATCATTTTGTCCCGACGAAAACAACCACGGATTTCTTTTTACCAAAGATGTGGGCGGCAGCGAGTTTTATCAAATTTTTTATTTTGATATGGAAACCGGCAGCTACAAAATGCTCACCGATGGCGAATCGCGCAACGGCGCGCCAAACTGGTCAAACAAGGGCGACCGGTTTTCTTACATCAGTACCAAAAGGAATGGCCGGGATTACGACATTTATATCGCGGATGCCGACACGCAGGAAGAAGGCGAGCTGGTTTTGGAAGGACAGGGCTACTGGGTTGCCGTGGACTGGTCGCCGGACGACAGCCGGTTACTGATCTTCAGATACATTTCGATTAACGAAAGCTATTTATATTTGTTTGACATCGAATCGAAAGCACTAACCCAGATCAATCCATCCGACGCCCAAATCTTTTACGGCGGCGGTGACTTTTCAAAGGACGGTAAGGGCATCTATTTTACATCGGATGAGCAGAGCGAATTCACCCTGCTGCGTTATTATGATCTGAATACGAAAAAAATCACCACGATTACCGAAGGGATCGACTGGAATGTGGAAAGCTTCACCCTGTCGGATGACGGCACTTATCTGGCTTATGTGCTTAATGAGGACGGCATCGCCAAACTGAAGATGATCAATTTAAAAAAAGATACGGAAATCGGGTTGCCGGAACTGCCCGCCGGTCAGATTTACGGCATCTCATTCAGTCCGGACAGCAAGCGCTTCTCACTGGTTCTGAACAGCTCAACTTCTCCCGGCGATGTATATATCATCGATTTGAATACCAAAAAACGTACCCGCTGGACAGCCAGCGAAGTGGGCGGATTAAATACGGATACTTTTGTATCACCGGATCTGATCCATTACCCGACCTTCGATGAGGCGGACGGGAAACCGCGCATGATTCCCGCTTTTGTTTATAAACCAAAAGCTCAGGAAAAACTTCTGCCTGTAATCATCGATATCCACGGCGGGCCGGAAAGTCAGGAGCGCCCCTATTTCTCATCCACCATCCAATATTTCGTAAACGAACTGGGGGCGGCGGTGATCGCTCCAAATGTACGCGGCTCGGCCGGGTACGGCAAAAGCTACCTTAAGCTGGATAACGCTTACAAACGCGAAGAATCGGTCAAAGATATCGGAAAACTGCTGGACTGGATTGAAACGCAGCCCGATCTGGACCCATCGCGTGTTGCGGTAATCGGCGGCTCCTACGGCGGCTACATGGTGCTTTCCTCAATGACGCATTATAACGATCGTCTGCGCTGCGCAGTCGATATTGTCGGCATCAGCAATTTTGTGACATTTCTGGAAAACACCAAGGAATACCGCCGTGATCTGCGTCGGGCAGAATACGGTGATGAGCGCAATCCGGAAATGCGCGCTTATTTAGAAAAAATCTCGCCCACGACTAACGCTCATAAAATCACCAGGCCCCTGTTTGTGGTACAGGGCCTGAATGACCCGCGCGTACCCGCCTCGGAGGCAGAGCAGATTGTCGACATCGTACGTAAAAACGGCGGTGATGTCTGGTATATGCTGGCTAAGGACGAAGGTCATGGATTCAGTAAAAAAACCAACCGCGACTATTACAAAGCGGCAGTGGTGCTCTTCTTTGAGAAATATTTATTGAAATAGTAAGATACAATGCGGCCGGTTATCAGGGATCGTGAAACCAAACACTAACCAAAAATATTTGTCCCGCCCGGGCGGGATACAGGGGAGAGGGATTTGGAATTGG
>CAYXRA010000084.1:0-18734 GCA_964467525.1 uncultured Calditrichaceae bacterium | reverse complement strand
TCAAATACGATACTGTTAAATATGCGAAAATAAAATTTAAAAGCAAGAAAAAAATAAAGTGTGGAAAAATGACGCATTAATACCACAAGGTATTCGCCGCGTATGATGTATAATACCCACACAAAACGACATAGAACCAAAAACATTAACGACCGAACTAATCTGATTCGCCACAGGATACGTGAAGCGGAAGAAACATTAGATGATGTACAACTTATAACTGAATGTATCCGATGACGAGCGGCGAATTAACATCAGAGGAAATATTGATTGTTCAGCAAATGCTTGAAATCACTGGGCAGTCGCCATGCTTATTTTGATATAAATATTCTACTGGAGTCTCAATAATGCCGAAACTTAAATTCGATTATCCGGGCGCAGTCTTCCGGAAACAATTTGATGACGGAATCGAAATGTGCAGAAAAGCCATTGACGAAAATCCCCGCGATGCGGCTGCGCTGGCGAATCTGGCCCATTCGTATATCGTACTCTGGTGCTTCGGCTTTATACCCCATTCGGAAGCGATCCCCAGGGCAAATGCCGCTATTACAAAAGCGCTGGAAATCGACGCAAAAAATGGTCTGGCCCATGTGGTAAGCGGAATAATTAACGAATCCCTGTGGAAATGGCACGCCATTGAGCCTGAATTAAAACTGGGGATTGAATACGCGCCCGATAATGCCCTAACCTATAACTGGTATGCCAATTATCTCTACGCAACGAGCCGTTTCGACGAGGCCTATGCCATGGCGGATAAAGCCATTGCCCTTTCAGCGGAACCCGGTTATAAAGTTGCCAAAGGGGCAATTACTTATTTTGTGCAGGATTTTAAGCGTCTAAAGAAGGATATGTTAGATGTGATTGCCGGTCATCCCGGTTACGCACCGGCCTACGATTGGCTGGGTATGGCCTGTATTCAATTAAGGGAATTCGATAAATCGATTGAAGCTTACGAAAAGGCGGTGGAACTATCCGGCGGTCTGGCGGAAATTTTAGGCGGACTCGGGCATGCCTACGGGATCGCCGGACAGGAACAGAAAGCGTGCAGCGTGTTAATGGTGATGCAGGATTACGCGGATAATATTTACATCCCCCCTGTTCAAATCGCTTTTGTTCATGCCGGACTCGGGGATTTGGACAATACCTTCAAATTGCTGGAACGGGCCTATGATGAAAAGTCATGGGAATTAATCTTTATCCGCACCGAACCCTGGTTCGGGCATCTGCAGAACGATTCCAGAATGAAAAGTATTATTAAAAGGATGCGGTTTCCGCATAATATCTAATTAGGCGCTCCGGGTTTTCGTAGGTAACTACATTTTAGTAGTTCTCTCTCCGTGCCTCTACAGAAAAAAGTTTAAGCGGTGAGGCTTTATCCGGAACCGCTTAGCGGTTAAATACCGGTAGCCCGGAGTAAGCGTCAGCGTAAATTCCCCCCTCTCGGTCACGCCACGGGCGGGATGGAGATTGGGATTAAGGGTGTAAGGCTTTTTCTGAACCGCATAACGGTCAAATATCGTTTGTCCGGGGTAAACGTCAGCGCAAGTTTCCCCCTTCTCTGTCACGCCACGGGCGTGATGGAGAGGGGGGATCAAAGGGGGGTGAGGCTTCCCCCCTATCCGGTCCCGACACCCGTCTTCTAATCCGCCTCCCCTACTCCCGATTCACAAACCACAGCCGCCAGTTTTTCCGCATATCTGCGATAATTTTTCATGAAGTCAATTGCCGTGCGGGCGTTGGCGGCATCGGAAACGATTTTGATGCTTACGAATGAAATATTACGCCGCATTGCTTCCCCGGCAATGACATAAGCCTCCATATCCACCAGATCGGCGCCATATTTTTCATGCAACGCTTTTCTGAGTCGATCATTTGTCACCGCTCTGTCCGCGGTTAACAGAACCGCCTGAGGCAGTCGCGCTAAATGCTCATCAATCCGGAGTGCAATAACATCATCCGAATTTTCACAGCGCAGACGGCTGATGGCATAAACGCCGCCTAATTTCAGCCTTTCATTCAGGCGGCCGGCGGTGCCGATATTCAAAACAAATTCGGGACGATAGTTTTCAAAAAATGAGGTAACCGTGCGGCGGGCGTTTTGTATTCCCATACCTGTACGCAGCAATGTTATGGTGTCAGTCCAATAGATGGCGCCGGCGGCAAGCTTTTCTTTTTTGCGAACAGGATATTTTTCAAAAAGGGCGGCTATTTCTCCTTTCAGGGCGCTGACAATGAGTTTCATCTGAATTGGCAATCCTGTTAAGATTGGCGCGGGTGCAATAATTACTACACCCGGTTCGAGCCCAGTTTTTCATTTTCAATTTCCAGCAGGATTTCCTTAGAAACGCCCGTTGGATATTCGCCGCTGAAACAGGCGTGACAAATCGACAAATCCTTGTACATTTCTTTCAAATCATCAAGCGACTGGTAAATGACGGCGTCGGCGCCGATGTATTTGGATATCTCTTCCACCTCGTAATGGGATGCCAAAATTTCCTTTTTTACCGACATATCGATGCCGTAGATGCAGGGATGTTTAATCGGCGGCGAGGCTGACACAAAATAAACTTCTTTGGCGCCGTATTTCCGAAGCAGCTCCACAATACGTTTGGATGTGGTGCCGCGAACAATGGAATCGTCAACCACGGCAATTTTTTTATCCTTCACGATATCACGAATAGGATTGAGTTTCTGCTTGACCATTTTTACGCGCTGCTCCTGGTTGGGTGTGATAAAACTGCGGCCCATGTGGGGATTTTTGGATAAGCCCCGGCGATAAGGCACATCCAGCGCTTCGGCCAGTCCCGAAGCAAAAAAATAAGCAGAGTTGGGCACATCGATAACAATATCCGGTTTCAGTCCGGTTTTCTTAAATTTTTCCGCCAGCATCCGTCCCATGTTAACCCGTTCCGTGGCAACCAGCCGGTCGTGAATAACCGTATCCTCACGGGCAAAATAAATATATTCGAAAACACAAAAGGCCTGTTTTTTGGTTTTTCCGATCCGGGAATGAATTTTTTTATTATTATCAATAAAAACCATTTCACCCGGCTTTAAATCACGCATCATCTCGTAACCCAGATAATCAAAGGTCGTGCTCTCCGAGGCAAAGGCATAAACCACCCCTTTATCCGTATATTTGCGCCCCAGAACAATCGGACGAATCCCGTAAGGATCGGTAAAGGCCAGAAAACCGTGATTGGCAATGATCGAAATGGCCGAGTAGGCGCCCTTTACAATATCCTGCACCGCTTCCACCGTATCGAAAATATCATTTACAGATAAATGCTTAAGGTCTTTCCTTTCCAACTGGGTGGCGAAAGAATACAGGATGAGCGCCACATCGTTGGAAGTATCCAACAGACGATGATGATCCTCGTACAGCTTGCGGCGCAATTGATTAAAATTGACCACATTCCCATTATGCACCATGGCCAGTCCAAACGGATAGTTTACCGCAATCGGTTGAGCATCAACCGCGTCCGTGCTGCCCATTGTCGAATAGCGTACATGTCCGAGGCCGCAATTTCCCTTAAGCGCCAGCATATCTTGTTCACTGAAGACGGTACTCACCTGTCCGGCCCCCTTACGTATATGAAAATTGCCGTCGAAGGTTACCGCCCCGGCGGAATCCTGACCACGGTGCTGGAGAGTTGTCATTCCATTAACAATCTCAGACGCGGCATTTCCATTGCCGACGACACCAATAATTCCACACATATATATTCCTTAGTTTTTATCTAAATTTAATTAATCAAAACATTTTCATGCGAAGCCCGCAAAGACTGCACTGAATAATAAATTTGATTAAGATCTTTTAATAATCCTGAATCAATTTTATATTCATTAGCTGGTTTACTAAAAATGATTCATTTCTTTGCATCCTTCGCCAACTTTGCCTGATAAATTACTTAGGCTTAACCATTAAATTCACCGGAAAAAACGCGGTACAACGCTTCGCTATAGAAGGTGTGTTCTGTTGCCAGGCCACGCTTTTCCACCTCTGCCAGACTTTCTGCCCCGCGCAGATCGACGACCTGCTTGGCGATCACCGGTCCGGTATCCACCCCTTCATCGACAAAATGTACGGTTATTTTTGTAAATTCCATTTTATTTTCCCAGGCCCACTCATAAGCGCCGATGCCCTTAAACTGATCGGTATCCGCGGGATGAATGTTGATGATCCGGTTTTTGTATCTTTTGATAATCACCGGACTCAGTATACGCATAAAACCGGCCAGCACGATATAATCTATTTTCAACGGTTCCAGGAATTCGACCACCTGCCGGTCGAACACTTCCCTGGGTTTGCCTTTCGATGGAATACTGGCTGTATTGACACCCAGACTTTTGGCAATTTCCAGTCCGCGCGCATCCGCTTTATTGGAAAAGACCAGAACGACTTCACAAACATCTTTCAGGCGGCCGTCCCGGGCATTTTTTACCACGGCTTCCATGTTGCTGCCCCGGCCCGAGATAAAGATGGCGATACGTTTTTTCATTATTCCAATCCTTTTTTGCCGATATCATGCCGGTAAAAGATGCCCTGAAAATGAATCTTTTCGCAGGCCTGATAGGCTTTTTCTATGGCTGACGGCAAATCACTGCCCTGCCCGACCACGTTCAGAACACGGCCTCCGGAGGTGAGTAACTCATTTTTTTCCCACTTTGTTCCGGCGTGAAAGACGAGGATATCATTATCAACTTTGTTGATTCCGGTTATTTTATTTCCCTTCACATAATGCCCGGGATAGCCGCCGGATGTTAACACAACATCGACAAAATAACCGGGATTAAATTCGACAGGTACTTTAGTCAGGCTGCCGTCGAAACAGGCCAGCACCAAGTCCAGCAAATCGGTTTTAAGGGCAGGCAGAATCACTTCCGTTTCCGGATCGCCGAAACGCACGTTGTATTCCAGCAGTCGCGGACCCTCATCGGTAATCATCAGGCCAAAATAAATGACGCCTTTATAATTCATGCCTTCAGCACGGATACCGGCCAGCGTCGGTTCCACAACATCCTTTTTAATTTGCTCCATTAATGCCGCATCACAGAACGGTACCGGGCAGTAAGCGCCCATGCCGCCGGTATTCGGCCCTTTGTCCCCGTCAAACACCGGTTTATGGTCCTGCGAAGGCAGCAATAATTTATAGTCTTTTCCGTCGGTAAATCCGATCACCGAAAGTTCTTTGCCCATTAATTTTTCTTCGAGCAAAAACGGCGCCGTCTCACCGTAGCGGTCTCTAACCGTTTCCAGGGCCAGATAGGCATCATTTTTAGAACTGTTCACAAAAACACCTTTGCCGGCAGCCAGACCATCGTATTTGACGACTATATCACCGCTGGTTTCCTCAATGATCTGTTCAATATCGTCACCCTCTTCCAGCATCCAGAAATCGGCGGTGGCGACGCCGTATTTACTCATGAAGCGTTTGGCCCATATTTTTGATCCCTCGAGACGGGCAGCCTTTTTATCCGGCCCGAATACTTTGATATCCGTATCGGCAAAGAAATCGACGATGCCTTTGGCCAGCGGATCTTCCGGTCCGACGAAAATCAGTTCGATACTTTTTTCCTGACAAAACTTTTTTAATCCTTCAAAATCGGTCGGATTCAGCGCCACATTATTCTGCGTCCCGCCGTTCCCGGGCAAAACAAAAATATCTTCCGGATTATTGGTTTGCGCTAATTTCCAGGCGATGGCGTGTTCACGCCCGCCGCTGCCAACGACTGCAATTTTCATTGATCCAGTTCCTTTCGAATTTCTTCGACCACCATCCGGCAAAGCCGGGGTGCATCGCCGGTGTAATTTATGACTTCGAGTTTTTTCAGACTGTCTTTAACTTCGGCGGGCTGATCCAGATTATCGATAAATTGTTGCAGATCATCGCGGGTTACGCGCTTGCCGCGGGTGATTTCTTTGAGCAGACTGTAGGGATCTTCCACCCCTGCTTTGCGCAGGATGGTTTGTATCGGCTCGGCCAGCAGCTCGGGGTGATCGTGCAGTTCCGCCGTGCAGCGCCTTTCGTTGACATTGATTTTTTTCAGGCCTTTAATCGTTTCGCTGACCGCCAGGTAGCTGTGGGCCAGGGCTACACCGATATTGCGCGATGCGGTGCTGTCGGAAAGATCGCGCTGCAGTCGTGAATTGCCCAGTTTATCGATCAAGCCATTCAGCAGACTAATGGAAATCTGCATATTGCCTTCGCTGTTTTCAAAATTGATCGGATTGACCTTGTGGGGCATGGTCGATGAACCGACCGCCCCGGCATCGGCGCCGATAGTCAGATAACCAAGGGTCAGATAAAGCCAGGTGTCGCGGTCGAGATCGAGAATGATATTATTAATCTGTTTGGTGATCGAAAAATAGTGCGCCCAGTTATCATGATCTTCGATCTGCGTGGTGATCAGATTGGCCTCAAGTCCGTACTGCTGCATGAAGCTTTTACTGAATGCAACCCAGTCGTGTCCGGGAAAAGCGGCCAGCAGAGCGGAATAATTTCCTGTGGCGCCGTTCAGCTTGGCCGTAAATCGAAATGATTTCAGAAAGCGGTACTGGTGCAGCAGCCGCGAGGCAAAAACGGCCATTTCCTTTCCCGCCGTGCTGGGTGAGGCCATCTGGCCATGCGTGCGCGCCGGAAAAGGAATTTTCTGCCAGCGATCGGCCAGATCCGCTAATATCTCCAGCAGCGACCGCAACTGCGGCATTTGTTCCTTTTCCAGATATGCTTTGAATAAGAAAGTGTAGGACAAATTATTTAGATCTTCGGAGGTTAGACCGAAATGGATCATATTCGGATTGCGCAGGGGCAGTTTTTCGCGCAGATACATTTCGCAGGCTTTGACATCGTGATTGATTTTGGCTTCGATCTCTTTAATGCGTTGGTAATCGGCATCGCCAAATGACTGTTCAATCTGCTCAATTGTCTGCTTTTCTGCACTGTTAAAAGGATCGAACAGTCCGCTCTGATCCAGCGCTTTTAAAAACCGCAGTTCGACAATAACGCGCTGGCGCATCAGGGCATATTCGGAAAAATATGCCCCGAGATGGTCAAGCTTTTCGCGATACCGGCCGTCAAGCGGCGAGATGGCTTTATCCATTGCCACCGCTCCGCAGGGATTGATCGGCCTCGCGCAGATCGTTCTTCATTTGTACAATCTCTTCGCCTAAGCGTTTTTTGAGTGAAGGTAAGTTTAAACAACGCACTGCTGCCAGGGCGGCATTCCCGGGATCGACCACGGTCACTGCCGGTGTATTCGACGGCATCATCAGTGATGAATTAATATTGACCATCAAATCCACTTTATCACTAAAGGGCGGACAATTGATTACCGGAATGGTCAGATTGGAAGCCAGCGCGCCGCCCAGTCCGTTTGAACGTCCGGCCACGGCAATCACCACGCCGGGTTCCAGCGACTGATTGTAATCCCTTATCACATTGCCGATATCCTCGCCGTTTTTATGTGCTGAGACCACCCGCAAATCGACTTTTATATCATATGCCTCGATGATCTTTTTCATCTTTTTGCAATGTTCGAGATCGGAGGGCGAACCCATGATAACGGCCGCGAATCCGGGCTTAATCAACTGATGATTAACCAGATTCTGATGGATGCGCGCCATGGTATCCGCATCAATAGCCGGCAGAACTTCGCCGGTAATCATCCGATAGATATCACGATAACGGCGGGTGGTTTCCTGTACGACTTCATCCGGCAGCTCCATTGGATACTGATCATTCTTTTTGTTTTTCAGCAGGTAATTGCGGACGTATTCCTTGTCGAGCTGTTCGGCGTTATCCGGATCTTTTTCATAATTTTCCTTCGACCAGAACCGGGACGAATCCGGGGTGTGAATTTCATCGATAAGCGTCAGTTTATTATCGATAAGACCGAACTCGTACTTGGTATCCACTAAAATAATACCGCGCTCGTTGAGTATTTGCTGCCCGCGTTCGAACAGTTTCAGCGAAACGGCGGACATGGCATCGTAGACTTCCGCCGAAGCCCAGCCCTCTTTTACAATATCTTCCGGACTGATTTCACGATCCGATTCCTCTTTGGTCGTGGGCGTGACAATCGGCATGGGAAAAGCCTGATTTTTTTTCATACCATCGGGAATTTCCTTGCCCGAGACACTGCGTTTGCCCTTTTGGTAACCACGCCAGGCCGAACCGGTCAGATAGCCGCGCACGATCATTTCCACGCGTACCGGTTCCGCTTCCTTCACCAGCGAAATATTGGGATCGACCAGTTTAATAAAATGATTGTCAACGATATCCCTGGTATGCTCAAACCAGTAGGCGGCCAGTTGATTGAGCACCGCCCCTTTGCCGGGAACGGGCGTATCCAGCACAAAATCAAAACTGGAAATACGGTCCGTAGCGACAATCAGGCGCGATTTCTTATCCACACGGAAACTCTCCCGTACCTTTCCGGAGTGAATCTTTTGTAACTGGGGTGTAGTGATATTGGTCAGACAATTCATCGTCCTCTCCTTGTATTTCTAATGTTTAAAATGTCTCAATCCACTGAAGGCCATGGTAATACCCAGCTCGTTGCAGCGGGCGATCACCGATTTATCACGAATGGATCCGCCGGGCTGTACGATTTTTTTGACGCCGAATTCCCCGGCAAGATCGATATTATCGGGAAAAGGGAAGAAGGCGTCGGATACCAGTAAGGCTTTGGCCATTTCATCTTTTAAGAAATCATCAAATGCATTTTCCGGTCCGCTGAACTCCGGACGCAGATTTTCACGGCAGCGATTCAGGGCCAGCTGCGTGGAATTAACGCGATTCGGCTGACCGCAGCCCATACCCAGCAGCTGCATTTCGCCGGAGGACAACTGACGCACCACGGCGATGGCATTGGATTTTAACTGGCGCACGGCTATCAGCCCGAAATCAAGCAGATTCGGGTCGATGTCCGCTTTCTGCTCCGTAACAATCTCGAATTTATCTCTGAGCTGGCGATCGGGATTTTGCACAAGCAATGCATTATGCAAAAACTTCATGTCATTTTGCGGGAGCAGTTTTTGCGGATCAAATTCAACGACGCGCAGATTTTTATGCTGAAAGAGGTAGTCGAGCGTTCCCTGTAAAAATTGCGGGGCGACAATTAGCTCTACAAATTTTCGTTTCATCTTATCGGAATTGTCCAGCATCAAAAATTCAGCCGTTTCCCGTTCCAGCGGCTGGTTAAAGGCAATTACCGAACCGAAGGCCGAAACGGGATCGCCGGCCCAGGCCAGTTCGAATACCCGGCGCTGATCGGATCCCGAGCACAGTCCGCAGGGATTGTTGTGCTTGATGATCGCACAGCCCGATTGCTGCAGATCGCGCACCGAATCGATGGCGCTGTGCATATCGACGATATTGTTAAATGACAGCGCTTTGCCGTGCAGAACATTGATATCATACAATGAATCGGGGGCGTTATTTTTGCGCAGAAAAAATCCGCCCTGATGTGCATTTTCGCCGTAACGCAGCGTTTTGGCGGCGCTGTAAGCGAGACGCACGGACAGCGCGCCGGCGCTTTCATCCATAGTCGTGGCGATCATGGCGTCGTAATCGGCGGTCATATTAAAGGTTTTGCGCATCAGTTTGTAACGCGTTTCATAGCTGAGTGCCCCGTCGTTTGCTTTCAGCTCATCGACGATTGAGGCATAATCACGCGGATGCGTAACCACGGCGACATATTTAAAATTCTTGGCCGCCGCCCGTAACATCGTCGGTCCGCCGATGTCAATATTTTCAATCAAAGTATCGAAATCGGCGCCCTTTCCTTTGACCCGTTCAAACGGGTATAAATTGCATACAACCATATCAATCGGCTGAATGCCCAGGGCTTCCGCTTCGCTGCTGTCTTTTTCACGATCGAATAAAAGTGCGGATTCTATTTGAAATGAAATGGTTTTCATGCGACCGCCGAAGGCTTCCGGATTTCCGGTAACGGTGGTGATATCAATGACCGGCAAACCTTTTTTTTCCAGAACCTGCTTGCTGCCGCCGGTGGAAATGATTTCACATCCGAAGCCGTGCAGGATTTCTGCAAGCGACCCGATACCGCTTTTATCGGAGACACTGATTAATACGCGTTTTATTTTTATCAGATTATTGTTATTCAATGTTAACTCCTTTGCCCTCCGGCTTTAAATTTTATATGCTAAAACTTTATCCGGCTGATATTTTTTCAACTAAATTTTTGAATATTTTTAATCCCTCACCTGCTTCGGAAATGTCAGAATTTTCATATTTTTTCTTTCCCCAGTTCGGATGATTGTACAATGAAAGATAAGCCTCGGGATGGGGCATCACGCCTAAAATCTGCCCCGTCGGATCGGTTAGTCCGGCACAATCAAGTTCGGAGCCGTTCGGATTGGCCGGATATTCGGCGGCCGGTTTGCCCGCATCATCCACGTAACTCAGACAGTTCAGGTTGTTTTGAATGATCTTATTTTTGATTTTCTCATCCCCGATGACCAACCGGCCTTCTCCGTGACGCACCGGCAAATCAATAAAATCAATATCTTTCAAAAACAGATTCCGGCTTTCCGGATTCACCCGGCAGGTCACCCAGCGATCCTCAAACTTTCCGGAAGCGTTATAGGTCAGCGAAACCTGTTGTTTGAAGTTGCCATCGATATTTGGCAGCAGACCCATTTTTACCAGCGCCTGAAAGCCGTTACAGACGCCGACGATGTGCCCGCCTTTTTGCAGAAAGCGCTGAATTTCATCGATAAAAAAGCGGCCCGATTTCATCCGGCGGTATTTGAATTTATTGCCCAGAACGGTTGCCGCGCCCAGATCGTCTCCGAATGAAAATCCACCGGGAAAATTGAGAATCTCATAATCCTGAATCGAGTAACTTTCATTGAACACAGCGCTGAGATGCACGATTTCCGATGCCGCGCCGGATAAATCATAGGCAGCGGCCATTTCTTCTTCACAATTAATACCAAACCCGGTAACCACAAGCGCACGGACTTTATTCATCGGGATACTCCCTGTACGTTTACATAAGTCATTTGATTCGATAACCGCCCCCTCCCAGGCCCCTCCCCGCTGCGTGGGGAGGGGTTAGGGGTGGGGATGCTTAAGCTGCAATATTTCACATTAATTCGTATCTATATCGAAAATTTCTTATTCTTTTCTTGCCGCGCGGGATAAGTCCCGGGATAAACTCTGAACAAGTCGGCAAAAATTTGTCTCAAAATCCCCCTCCCCCAGCCCATCCCCACTTGTGGGGAGGGGTTAGGGGTGGGGATGCTTCAAACAGATTATTATTTATATAATTATCTTTATAAACCGCTTTCTAAACCTTCAAACCCGAACGCCAGGCATCCGCCAGTTCAGACAAAGCGAGATCGATCTGTCCCGATTGATCGATATCAATCCGCAGGCGCTGTTCATCGGATACGGTTCCGATTAAACGGACGTCCGTTCCCATAATCTTTTCGAAGGCCGTCTGATGCTCCGGTGCAATACTTACGACAAAACGTGAATGGGATTCGGCAAACAACAGGGCATTGGCCGGCAGAGCGAATGCTTCCAAACGGATAACCGCGCCCAGTCCGCCGCCGAAAGCCGCCTCGGCCAGAGCGACCGCCAGTCCGCCGTCCGATAAATCGTGGCCGGAGGCAATCAGACCCTGCCCGTTGGCCTGCATCATTTTTTGATAGATTTGCCGCGCCAGATCGGGACGCACCAGCGGTACATTGGCGCCGAGCTCGCCGAACAATCCATAAAATTCACTGCCGCCCAATTCATTAAACGTCTGCCCCACCTGATAAATCAAATCGCCGGATCGTTTGAATTCGGCGGTTACCGTGTTACGCACATCATCGATTTTAGCGACCATGGAATAAAGGATGGTCGGCGGCACCGATATTTTAACGCCGCCCTTAATGAAATCATTTTTCATGCTGTCTTTACCCGAAGTCATCGGAATATTGAAAAAGGTGGCCATATCGAACAGGGCCTGATTCATGCGAACCAACTGGGCCAGTTTGTATTTGCCATCGGGATTGTTTTCGGGATGATATACTGAATCCGGCACGCAGAAATTATCATTCACAGACCAGAAGCGGTTGCCGGGATCCTCGGGATCGGGCAGTTTGCCGCCAACGGCGATGATGCCGCGCACCGCTTCATCAAAGGCGCCGGCCGACATGGCGTAGGCGTCTATATCGCCGTAACGGGGAATAATGCCGTTGGATATGGCAATGCCGGTAAAAGATTTAAAATTAAGACGCATCACCGCCGCATCCTGAGGAGCAATTCCCTTTCCGCCCATTAACGGTCTGATTATCGATTTACCCTTCACTTCGTGATCGTAGCGCCGGATAACCGATTCTTTGGAGCAGATATTCAGTGAGCCCATCAGGCGCAGTAAAACCGTATTATAATCAAGATCCCCGGACAGATTCGGTTCGCTGAACCTGGGACGTTTCCATTCCGCAAACAGATGCTTCTTCGGTACGCCGTCATGGAGAAAATCAAGATCGATATAGGCGATAATTTCATCCCCGTAACGGACATCGAGTTTGCCCCCGGCCGTAAAATGACCGATATCGCTCAGTTCAACTTCGAAACCGGCGGCCATGGCAAACAGGGCGTCAACATGCTTTTGCTCAACCACAAAGGTCATCCGTTCCTGCGATTCGGATACGAATATTTCCCAGGGTTTAAGTCCGGAATATTTGAGCGGCACTTTTTCGAGTTGAACAACCGCCCCGCCGCTGATGGTGGCCAGCTCACCAATCGATGAGGACAGTCCGCCGGCCCCGTTATCGGTGGAGCATTTAATTAAACCTTCGGCCACGGCAACCTGCATGAAATCGGAAAGATTCTTCTGGGTGATCGGACTGCCGATCTGGACGGCCGAACGCGGGGAGTGTTCGTCGATTTCCAGTGATGAGAAGGTCGCCCCGTGGATACCGTCCTTACCGACACGGCCGCCGGCCATGATGATCCTGTCGCCGGCATCGATCGGTTTTTCCCAGGAATTGCGTCCTTTGATTTTCGCGGGCATTACGGCGCCGGTTCCGCAGAATACCAGCGGCTTTCCGCGAAAACGGTCATCGAAGACAATGGAGCCGTTCATCGTGGGAATACCCGATTTGTTGCCGCCGTCCTCGATGCCTTTGACCACACCGGTCATAATGCGCCGGGGATGCAGTTGTCCCGGTAATAATTCACCTTCGAAATAGGGCGAGCCGAAGCAGAGCACATCGGTATTGAACAACAGTTTACCGCCGCCTACACCGGTGCCCAGCGGATCGCGGTTAACGCCAACGATACCGGTCAGCGCGCCGCCGTAGGGATCGAGGGCCGATGGTGAATTGTGCGTTTCCACTTTCCAGATAAATACATTGTCTTTATCGATGCGCACCACCCCGGCATTATCCGAAAATATTTTAAGCAGCCAGTTGTGCCCTTTTTCCATCAGGCGCTTGCGGATGATTTCCGTGGAAGCGCGGATATAGGTTTTAAAAAGCGAATCGATTTCGATGGTCTCACCGGTGTCCAGATCTTTGTAAGAAATCCGTGCATTAAATTCCTTGTGCTTGCAGTGCTCAGACCAGGTCTGGGCAAGAATTTCTATTTCACAATCCGTGGGCAGAACGCTTAATCCGGCCTGCCCGCGCGCTTTTTTTACATCGGGATCGGCATAATAATTCTGGATCGCTTTCATTTCATTGACATCCAGGGCCAGAAGCATTTCTTTGGATAAAGCCATCAGCGCTTCATCGTCGCGGAAAATATCGATGGTTTCGGTTGACAAATCGGTTTTCATGCGCACTTCCGGAATGTAGCCGATGGTCCCTTTAAACGCACCGAACTCAAAGTGATTGATCAATGGGTTGCCCAGCAGATTTTCGGCGATTTCACGCAGACTTTCATCCGGCAGTTCTTTTTCCAGGTAGTACAATTCATGGGAAAAAATCCATTGGGTGTTATTATCGAAAGCCATGTTGAGAAAATCACACAAAGCTTTCTGCGCCGATACGCCTTCGTCGTCGGTAACGCCGGGTAGTTTGGATATTAAAATATAGGACTTGAAGACCGGATCGTGATAGAGTTCATTAAGAAAAGCCTCATCCAGAACCTGATCTTTAAGCGATTTATTGGCGAAGGTAAACAAATCTTTGTCTTTTAATTCCTGTGCTACGGAATAGATTTTCGCCGTTCTCACCTCACCGGTTTCGATATCCAGATATTTTTTTGCAACGCTGCGCAGTTGATTGCCGGCGATATCATCCAAATGGGCCTTTAACATCAATTGAATATGATTGCGTTTGTTTTCCTTCACGCTGCTTACCTTTCAATTCCGTTTCAAAACACGGAACAGTATAGTTTGGATGACTACAATTATTTGGAAAATGATAGTGAACAGGTCGTCTGACGGACCGGGATATCGATCCATTCCGATCCTTTATTTCCAATCGTGCTAACGGCACAACATATCGGGCCGGGACTGCGCTCAATAAGTATAGGTCAATTGCCGCGGCTTATTTCCCTTGCTCTGCATAATAACCTGCGCTTCATCGATGATTACGCCGCAGCGCCTGGCCTGATAATTTTTCCCGAACGCGAAATCGATGATTTCATCGGCGGCACTGCTCTCAACGACCAGCAGCATGCCGTTGCCCATATTCCACAGTCTGTAAGCCTGCGCTTCATCGAGAGCGGCCAATTGCTGGACTTTAATCATAAAGTCATGCGCCGGGAAAATATCGTCTAATTCCGCCCCCAGGTTTTTTGCCTTCAGCGCCCGGGAAAAATTATCCCCGATACCGCCTCCGGTGATATGGGCGATGCCATGAACCGGCATATCCTTTTCCCTGAGCGCGGTTATCAGCGGAGAATAAATCAGCGATGGGGTCAGCAAAATTTCACCCCAGCTTTTTTTGATGTTGTAGGCCGCCTGATGCCAGTCATCACCGTATTTTTCCTGCATAATTTTCCGCAGCAGTGAAAAACCGTTACTGCGGAATCCCCGGCTTTTCAGGGCAATAACGCTGTCGCCGGATTTGATATGGCGCCCGTCGATCACTTCTTTTTCCTGCGTTAAAATGCCGATGCCGGTGGCGCACCAGTTGAAGTGCATCCGCTTGCCGTAGCCGGCGATGCGTCCGCCCAGCTCGGCGATTTCACCGCCGGTAATAGTAATTCCGGCAAAATTCGCGGCGTCGTGCAGACCATGCATCAGTTGATCGACAATCTCGGCATCCAGAAAATCGACATCCAGTATATTTGAGAGATTAACCGTTTCGATGCCGTTGGCGGCCAGGTCGTCGGCAACCATGGCCACCAGGTCGTAACCGATGGTGTTATAAATGCCGGTGCGCTCGGCGAGCTCGATTTTCGTGCCGATGCCGTCTGAGGAGATACCGATTTTCACACCGTTAAAATCCATCAGATTGGAAAAGCCGCCATCGACAGTCGTCAGTGGATTGCCGCTGCCGCTGCCGCGATTGGTAAAGGTTTTCCTGGCCCAGTCGTAGGCAATCCGCGAACAGGCATTGCCCAGGTCTATATCAACGCCGCTTTGTTTTTGACGCATAGACAAATTAATCCTCAAACAAAGGAATCTTGAAAATAATGTGCTTCCGGTCCGGACCGGTTGAAATCATCCCGATCGGCACGTTCAGGGCTTCCTCGATAAAATCAACATATTTGCGGGCATTCGGGGGCAGCTGATCCAGTTCGGTGATGCCTTCCACCGGTTCCGCCCAGCCCGGTAATTCCTTATAAACCGGCTGATTCTTTTCATCATATTTCACGGCCACTTTAATGCGCCCGAAACCGGACAGACAGCTCAGCTTGCTCAGGGCGATATAATTAAAGCCATTGATGATCATCGAACGCTTCAGCAGCGGCAGATCAAGCCAGCCGCAGCGTCGCGGTCGACCCGTGGTCGCGCCGAATTCATTGCCGTTTTTTCTTAAAATTTCACCGATTTCGTTGGTCTGCTCGGTGGGAAAGGGTCCCTCGCCCACGCGTGTGGTATAGGCTTTGACTAGTCCGATCCGTTTATCAAAATCAACAAATACACCGCTGCCTGTAAAAGCGCCGCCGATGGAAGTGGATGATGAAGTCACGAAAGGATAGGTGCCGTGATCGATATCCAGCAGCGTGCCCTGGGCGCCTTCATACAAAACGTTCTTATTTTCGCTGATCGCCCGGTGGATGATCGGCAGGGTGTCTTTCACAAAGGGTTTGATGCGCTTTTCCGCCTCCTGCATCTCCCTGACTGCCTGATCGATATCGATAAATGATTCTTTATAAATGCTTTCGCTGATGCTCTGATAGGTTTCGGCATGCTCGACAAAGCGTTCGATAAACGTGCCGTCGAGGATGGTTTCCAGGCGGATACCCAGGCGATGCACTTTATCCACATAAGCCGGACCGATGCCGCGTCCGGTGGTGCCGATCTTTTTATTCAATACGCGGTCGAGATATTTATGCACCGGTGTTACGGCGTGCGCCGCGGCGGAAATCGCCATTTTATCCGGGGTGATCCTGATGCCTTTCTTTTCCAGATAATCCATTTCTTTCGTAAAAGTAACCGGATCCACCACACAGCCGTTGCCGATCACATTGAGCGCCCGGCCCGATACAATGCCGCCGGGGATCAGATGCAGAATATATTCTTCCCCATCGATGACCACCGTGTGTCCGGCATTGGCGCCGCCCTGGAAGCGCACCACCATATCCATTTTTCCGGCCAGCAGATCGACAATTTTGCCTTTGCCCTCATCACCCCACTGTGCGCCTAATACGATAAATTTACTCATGCTAATTGCCCCATTCTATTGCATTGTAATTATTATCATGCCCCGGCAGATAGATATCATGTACTTTGCCCTCACGAATGGACAATGCCGAGACCACTTCCAGCTCCGCTTTTTCATGCAGTTCTTTAATCGTAGCCGCGCCGACAGAGGACATAGAGGCTTTGATTTTGGCCAGCGTTTCGGGCATGTTGTCACTCAGTTTGCCGGCATATTGCACAAATCCTTCCACCCCTTCGACGAACTGCATCTGGTTGTAGCGGATTGCTTTCCAGTCGCGGGCCCTTGCCGAGCCTTCACCCCAGTAGGGTTTCATCACCTGATTTTTGATGGTGACTTTTTCCGTGGGCGACTCGTCCATGCGGGCAAAATAACGTCCCATCATCACCGAGTCCGCGCCCAGGGCCAGGGCGATAATCATATCTTTGGAATTGACGATACCGCCGTCGGCAATCAGGGGAATGTATTTGCCGGTTTTTTTGAAATAACGGTCGCGTGCTTCGGCGACTTTGATGATTGCCGTGGCCAGTCCGCGCCCGGTTCCCTTCTGCTCCTGGGTAATGCAGATCGAGCCGCCGCCCATTCCCACTTTAATCCCGCGAGCGCCGTGTTCCACCAGATAATCGAAGCCGTCACCGGTGATAATATTGCCGGCGATGACCGGCATATCCGGATAATTTTTACCGATCCATTCCAGGGTCTTTTTCTGAAAAACGGAGTGGCCGTCCGACGAATCGATGGCCAGCACATCGACTTCCGCTTCGATCAGCGCCGGGACACGTTCCTCATAATCATGGGTATTAATTGCCGCCGTCGTCAGCAGTCGCTTGTGTTCGTCTAAAACTTCGTCGGGATAATCGAGATGATTGCGGATATCTTTGCGGAAAACGAGATACAGCAGGCGGTCTGCTTTATCAACGATCGGTAAAACCGACTGGTGGGTTTCACGCAGCAGGGTGTTGGCTTCCTTGATATCGTCGATGTTAACGCCCACTGTCAGTTTTTCACGGGGAATCATCCGCTTAGTCACATTGAGATCGCCGTGCGGTTTAACATCATAGTCATTTTTGGTTATGATGCCGATCAGTTTGTTATCGTCATCCACCACGGGAAAGGTATTATAGCCCCTTTTACGGGTTAATTCGTGAACCTGCCTGATAGTGGTTTCCGGAGAAACCGATTCGGGCGGAACGAATCCCGCTTTATGTTTTTTGATTTTGCGCACCATCCGGGCCTGCTGACCGACGGTTTGCGAGCTGTACAGAAAAGCGACGCCGCCCAGTTTGGCCAGCTCGATGGCCATGCGCACACCGGATACGGACTGCATGGCCGCCGCCACTACAGGTATATTTAAATTGAGATTTGATGATTTATTTTCACTTTGCACCAGGGGCGTGGTTAAAGAGATTTTCGGCATGGTTGTCTCTTCGGTGGTCAGTCCCGGCAATAGTCGAAATTCCATCAGGGTTCGTGATGGTTCATAATATATTTTTTTTGGCATTGCTTGCTCCGGATTGTTAATTCCTTCTGGCGGGATTTTACGAAATTTAGCCCAATTTTTAAAATAAAAATGCACCAAAAACAACCTTTTTTCTTCTTATTCTGATTTCAATTATAAAATTGCGGAGCGATCCGACTGCCTCATCGTAATTGGTGCAATCAAATTTCTGTCGTTATAAAGATCAGCATAGAGATCGCAAGCCCATTCACTTCCCGCTGACTGCTACCGCATATTTTCAACTCTAATCGTAATAGTATAATTCTGTCTGAAAATCCGGATTGTGAATAATAGTATCCTAAAAAAAATTCATCAGGCAAAGCCGCAAAGTTATTAAGTGTTGATAAACTTAAAATTAAAAATAATTATTCATTATCAATTGAAAACTAAGTTTTTTGCGATGACTTTCATAAGTTATTAATTATTTGTGCT
>CAYXRA010000083.1:0-18767 GCA_964467525.1 uncultured Calditrichaceae bacterium | reverse complement strand
TTTAATCATGCCTTTGTGTGTTTGCAAAATCATGAATGTTTCATTTTATTCTATATACAAATAAGAATTGAAAACCTGTCGCTAAAATAAAAAAAAACTGAGAATATTCATATAAATTATTTTGTTCACATAATTTGGATAGGTTTGGTTTATCTTTTAAATTAATAAATTGTATAAAAAGGACTATACTTAACATGCACGAAATGTCAATTGCCATGAATATTGTTGATATTGCCGTCGAAAATGCCAATAAGGAAAAAGCAGCGAAAATCAACAAGATCGAACTGGAAATAGGTACACTGGCCGGGGTCGTTAGTGAGGCGCTGGAATTTTGTTTTCAGGCGGCCTGCAAGGGAACTATTGCCGAAAAGGCACGGTTAGAAATTGTAAAAACTCCGGCGATAGCCGTTTGTGAGGCGTGCGGTCATTCCTTTGAAGCGGATCAGATTGTTTCGGAGTGCCCCGAGTGCAAAAGTATCGTCAGTAATGTAAGCGGCGGCAGAGAATTAAAAATAAAATCAATCAATATAGACTGAAAGGAGAATCTGATGTGTGATACCTGCGGATGCGGTCAACCGGAAGGCACGGTAACCTTTCGCAAGCCGGGCGAACATAGTCACGAGCATCACGATCATCATCACAATCATGATCACAGCCATAGTCATGATCACGATCATGCACACGGCCATACGCATGATCACGGACATACACATACACATGCCCCTGAAGGACGGAATATCGCTGTGGAACAGGATGTGCTGGCCAAAAATAATCTGCTGGCCGAGCGTAACCGCGGCTATTTCGAGGCTAAAAATATTCTGACCCTCAATCTGGTCAGTTCACCCGGATCCGGAAAAACGACGCTGCTTGAAAAAATGATTCATAAACTGAAAAATGAAATTCCCATCTCTGTTATCGAGGGCGATCAGCAGACCATGCAGGATGCCGATCGCATTCATGCCGCCGGCGTTCCGGTGGTACAGGTGAATACCGGAAACGGCTGCCATCTGGATTCACAAATGATCAATACGGCATTGAAACAGCTCAATCCCCAAAACGATTCGTTTTTAATGATTGAGAATGTCGGCAACCTGGTTTGCCCGGCGCTTTTTGATCTGGGCGAGTCCCGGAAAGTGGTCATCATCAGCGTCACCGAGGGTGACGACAAACCGCTGAAGTATCCGACAATGTTCAGCGTTTCCGATATCTGCATCATCAACAAAATCGACCTGCTGCCCCATGTGGATTTCGACGTAGAAAAATGTAAATCATACGCCAGACAGGTCAACCACCATCTTACTTTCTTTGAATTATCGGCGCGCACCGGGGAAGGTATGGATAACTGGAATGACTGGTTAAAAAAGCAGATTAATAAAAAGTGAGTGCTGTAATCATTTCAAATGTCTGAAGATATTCTTGAAATAGCCAACCGGCGACGCGTGGCAATTAAAGTTAACGGGATTGTTCAGGGTGTCGGATTCCGGCCGTTTATTTACAAACTGGCGCAACGCTTATCGCTGACCGGATTCGTAACCAACAGCGGCGACGGCGTGGAAATCGAAATCGAGGGCGCCCCCGATAATATTGAAAAATTTCTGCACAGCCTTGAGCATGAAGCGCCGCCGCTTTCGGATATTGCCGGTATTAGCGCGGAACCTGCTTCACCGCAGAACAGCGATGCATTCCGGATCATTCCGTCCAAAAGCGAAGATGAGAACAGAACGCTGATTTCACCGGATGTATCGGTGTGCGATGATTGTCTGAAAGAACTTTTCGACAGGAGCGACAGGCGCTATCATTATCCCTTTATCAATTGCACCAATTGCGGACCACGATTTACGATTATCCGGCAGGTTCCCTATGACCGCCCCTATACATCGATGGCAGATTTCAGGATGTGTCCCCAATGTCAGGGTGAATACGATGATCCGTTGAATCGACGCTTTCATGCCCAGCCCAATGCCTGCCCCGAATGCGGACCGCAGGTTTGGTTCGAGCGGCAGTCCGAAACAGGCGTCGCCGCAGAGAAACAGTCCGCCCTGGATGTGACGGTCGGGCAGCTTTTACAGGGCAGGGTGATTGCCATTAAAGGCCTGGGCGGTTTTCATCTGACTGCAGACGCCACCAACGAAACGGCGGTCCAAACCCTGCGCCGCCGCAAAAACCGCGAGGAAAAGCCTCTGGCTATTATGCTGCCCGATCCGGAAACGGTTGAAAAAATATGCACTTTTGATGAGACGGAGAAAAAACTACTGGAAAGTCCGCAGCGCCCGATCGTCCTGCTGAAAAAGCGACGGGATATTCCGATAGCGGAGTCCGTTGCCCCGGGCAATCGCCGTCTCGGTGTGATGCTGCCCTACACGCCGCTGCATTACATTTTGATGGATGCGTTGATTAAAGCCGGCGATGCTGAAACACATTTTCCGGCACTGGTGATGACATCGGCCAACCTGTCCGAAGAACCGATTGTGATAAAAAATGATGAAGCACGGCAACGATTGGATAAACTGGTCGATGGTTACCTGTTTCACGATCGCGAAATTCTGATCCGCGCCGACGATTCGGTGATGATGGTCGTAAACAATCAGCCTGCCTTTTTACGGCGCAGCCGCAGTTATGTGCCGCGACCGGTTTTCCTGAAACAAAGCGGTCCGCAAATTCTGGCTGCGGGCGCGGAGCTGAAAAACACGATTTGTATCCTCAAAGAAAACAGGGCATTTTTGAGTCAGCATATCGGCGATCTGGAAAATCTGAGCGCTTATCGTTTTTTCGAAGACACAATCGAACATATGAAACAGGTACTGGACGCAGAGCCGGAACTGGTTGTATACGATATGCATCCCAACTATTTTTCCAGCCGCTGGGCGCAGGAACAGAACAAGCTGCCACGCATCGCAGTGCAGCATCACCATGCCCATCTGGCGGCGATTATGGCGGAATGGCAGCTCGATCAGCCGCTGATCGGCATCATTCTGGACGGCACCGGATACGGCTATGACAAAACAATATGGGGCGGGGAAATTCTGGTCGGCGATTATACATCGGTGCAGCGTTATGCCCATCTCGAACCGCTGCCCCTGCCCGGCGGCAAGTCGGCCATCGAGGAACCCTGGCGCAGCGCACTCAGCTACCTGTATGCCGCTTTCGGAAAACAAATGCCCGATCTGCCTTTTTTGAAAGATAAGCCGGTAAATACACTGACACAGATGATCGACCGCCAGTTTAACAGTCCGCTTACCAGCAGCTGCGGACGCTTATTCGATGCCGTATCCGTCATCGCCGGCGGCAGAGAAGATATTCGCTATGAAGCACAGGCGGCCATTGAGCTGACGCAATCCGTGGGCGATTTAAATGTAAAGCCCTATGATTTTGTCACCGACGCCCCAGTGATACCGCTGAAAGCAATGATATCCGATATTGCACAGGAGCGGATGAAAGGTGCGACTTTTACAGAAATCGCCACCCGTTTTCACAAAACACTGGCTGAACTGTTTACGGCGATGGCAATTAAAGCAAGAAAAGACAGCGGCCTAAACCTCGTCGCCCTGAGCGGCGGGGTATTTCAGAATGAAATTTTACTGCACGCGCTGAACGTTTCATTAAAAAACAATGGATTTGAGGTTTATACCCACAAACAGATTCCGGCCAATGACGGCGGCATCGCCCTGGGTCAGGCGGCAATCGGACAGCAATTGCTGCTGGCCGGAAAAAATGAAGTAAAGTATGAAATTACGGATAAATAAATGAATTATTTAAATTGATGGATTTGTCGTGTTTGATAAGATAATTGCACAACAATCCAATACTTAAGTAATTCAATACTTAAGTAATTCAATAATTCAGTAAATAAGTAATTCAGGAGCAATACATGTGTCTGGCAATACCAGGTAAAGTTTTAGAAATTTATGAAGAAAACGATCTTAAAATGGGTAAGGTTGATTTCAGCGGCGCGGTGAACAAGGCTTGTCTGGCCTACGTACCGGAAGTGGAAGTCGGTCAGTACGTCATTGTACACGCCGGCTTTGCCATTTCCGTATTAAATGAAGAAGAAGCGGAAAGTATTTTCGAAACTTTTGACGAACTGGCGGAATCGGTCAAACGGGAGGGCGGCACGGTCACCAGCGAACCGCTGAGCAAGAAGAAGAGAGCCGGCCATTAGCGTTTCAAAAAATTATTTAATAAAAATAAGTTTTCGTCACTGCCGCAAATACAAATCGGTTCGGAACTGATGTATCCGCGGTTCACCGCTGCAATACGTCGTTTCCGGAAATGATAATTAAAATCAGGGATATTGGACAAGCCGGTAAGTGTAACCGGAATGCAATAATACTGGAGAAAAATATTTGTGAAATTTTTAGATGAATACCGTAATCCGGAAATCGCCGCCAAATTACTCGATCAGATAAAGCAGACAGTCACCCGACCCTGGGTGATCATGGAAATCTGCGGCGGTCAGACCCATTCGATCATTAAAAACGGCATCGATCAGTTACTGCCGGAAGAAATCGAACTGGTGCACGGACCGGGCTGTCCGGTGTGCGTCACCCCGCTGGAAATGATCGATCAGGCGATCAGTATTGCCAAAAATCCAAATGTTATTTTTACTTCCTTCGGCGATATGATGCGCGTGCCGGGATCGGAAATGAGCCTGTTGGAAGCCAGGTCGGAAGGCGCCGATGTGCGCATGGTTTATTCGCCGCTTGAAGCATTGAAAATCGCCCGTGACAATCCCGACAAGGAAGTAGTATTTTTTGCTGTCGGCTTCGAGACGACGGCCCCGGGAAATGCCATGGCCGTTCACCAGGCCGCAAAAGAGGGCCTGACCAATTTCAGCGAGCTGGTTAGTCATGTGCTGGTGCCGCCGGCGATGAAAGCCCTGCTCTCGGCGCCCAATAATCGTGTGCAGGCCTATCTGGCTGCCGGGCACGTTTGCGCGGTGATGGGCTACAACGAATACGGGCGCATCACGGATCAGTACAAAGTTCCGGTTGTGCCAACCGGTTTCGAGCCGCTGGATATCCTGCAGGGCATTTTGCTTGTTGTCAAACAACTGGAACAGGGACATCACAAAATAGAAAACCAATACGCCCGTGTGGTCAGCGCCGAGGGCAATCTGGCCGCACAAAATCTGATCAACGAAGTTTATGAGATATGCGACAGGAAATGGCGCGGTATCGGACTGATTGAACAAAGCGGTCTGTGTCTCAGGGAAAAATATAAAGCCTACGATGCAGCGCTGAAATTCAGCAGCAGCGACATCAAAGCCCGCGAGTCCGATGTCTGCATCAGCGGTATTATTTTACAGGGTTTAAAAAAACCGACCGACTGTCCGGCTTTCGGTAAAACCTGCACGCCGGCGCATCCGCTGGGTGCGACTATGGTTTCATCGGAGGGCGCCTGTGCCGCATACTACCGCTATCAGCGTATTAATAGACAATAACGAAAGTCATTTTTAAACGCTTATCGGCGATCACCTGCGCAATCTGCGTGGGAGAAAAAGTAGCAAGCAGATATCGCGGATGAACGCAGATGAGAAAAAGAATTTTTTAGGTTAAAGTTGTGCAAATTAAATTTCTGCGACAATCTGCACAATCAGCGTGAGACCTTGTACCGCCGACGATGAAAACGGTAAAACTTCAGATAGATAAACAAATATGCAATTCCAACCAGGAACAAAAACCTCGAATAATGCGGAGAAAATAAATGGCTGAAAATATCCTCGAAGGATTTTCCTGTCCCCTGCCCAAAATGGATTACAAAACCATTCAGATGGCCCACGGCAGCGGCGGAAAACTTTCCAATGAACTGATCGAAAAAGTATTTCTGCCCTGTTTTAGCAATCAGACGCTCGACAAGTTAGAAGATCAGGCCGAATTGCAAATGCCCGCCGGACGTATCGCATTTTCCACGGATACCTTTGTCGTTCACCCCATTTTTTTCCCGGGCGGTAATATCGGCGAGCTGGCCATAAACGGCACCGTAAACGATTTATGTATGAGCGGCGCCACGCCCGAATATTTAAGCGTCGGTTTTATCCTGGAAGAGGGCCTGCCCATCGATACGCTGCATCAGATTGTCCTGTCCATGAAAAAGGCCGCGGAAACCGCCGGCGTGCAGATCGTCACCGGGGATACCAAAGTCGTGGATAAAGGCAACTGCGACCAGATTTTCATCAACACCAGCGGCATCGGTCTGATTCCCGAAAATATCCGGATTGCCGCAGCAAACATGCAGTCCGGAGACAAAATTATTATATCCGGTACCATCGCCGATCACGGCATGGCGGTGATGACTTCAAGGGAAAATTTATCTTTTCAAACGCAGATAAAAAGCGACACGGCTGCTTTGAACGGACTGGTACGCGACATGCTGGAGGTAAGCACGGCGATACATGCCATGCGCGATCCCACCCGCGGCGGTCTGGCCACAACGCTGAACGAATTTGCCATGGCTTCACAGCTTGGTATAAAAATATATCAGGACAATGTGCCTGTTCTGCCCGAAGTGCAGGGCGCCTGTGAATTGCTGGGCATCGATCCCCTCTACACGGCCAACGAAGGCAAACTGGTGGCGGTATGCGCACCTGACGTGGCGGAGCAAATCGTCGAAAAAATGCGTAAAAATCCGCACGGAAAGCAGGCGGTTATCATCGGCGAGGTAACCGAAAGCAATGCCGGACTGGTTGTCATGCAGACGCCACTGGGCATCGAACGGATTATCGATATGCCCATAGCCGAGCAATTGCCGCGCATTTGCTGAACTTGATTATGATGAAACCTTTAATTTAGGATTGTATTATTTTAAGCAATGATAATAAAAACAAATATCTGCTACTCCCGCAGCATAAACAAATCCGGTAATTTATCCAGCGCCTTTTGCATATCTCGTGGCAGCGGTGCTTCAAATGCAACCTTTTCTCCGCCGGCAGGATGAATGAATGACAATGCCCTGGCATGCAGCGCCTGATGGGGCAAAATTTTTAAAAGCGACTGCCCGCGCCTTTGCAGATTCGGCGGCAATTGTTTGAGCTGCGTTTCCCGACCATGATAGTCCCGGTCGCCAATCACCGGGTGATGGATATGATTCATATGCACGCGGATCTGATGCGTACGTCCGGTTTCCAGCTCCAACTGCAGATGACTGGCATATATAAAATCATCTATTACAATATAATTTGTTACGGCTTTTTTGCCCGATTCACGCCCAACACTGAATTTAGTCGGATCGCTGCGACTCCGTCGGAGATAGGTTTCAACCCGGCCTTCTTTTTCCTCAAACTGTCCCCAGACCAGTGCCGAATAGATCCTGCGGATCGTTTTTTCGTCGAACTGCCGGCGCAGATGCAGCAGCGCCTGTTCAGTTTTGGCGACAACGATTAAACCGGATGTAAACTTATCGAGGCGGTGTACAATGCCCGGACGGTCACTTTCGCCGGGAAGTGTCCCTTCGGATAAATGATACAGAACGGCATTAACCAGCGTATCCGATTGCGTGCCCTTGCCGGGATGCACGGTCAGTCCGGCCGGTTTGTTTACAACCAGAACGGCATTATCCTCATAAACGATATCGAGATCGATCCGGGCAGGTTCGAGATCGCTCTTTTCCTCGGGAATGATGGCCTCAATCTTATCATTAAGATGCAGCTTATAGCCGCTTTTCTCGAACGATCCGTTTACGACAACCTGTTTATCTTTAATACGTTTTGTAAAATAGGATCGTGATTTTTCGGGAAATGATTCATTTAAAAACTGGTCTAACCTTTTTCCCTCAGAATCACTGGTGACAGTAAAATAGAATGTTTCAGCCATTGGTAGCTTCAGCCGGGGATTCCGAAGTCTTTTCTGAGTTTTTCAAAGGATCACCGACAAAGATTAGATATATGATGAGAATAATCATTCCGCCGGTTACAGCCATATCCGCCACATTGAACACGGGCCAGCGGGTCATGCTGTATCCGGAAAAATGGAAACCAAGGAAGTTAAAAGCAGGGATGAATATATCAAAGAATTCAAAATCGAGAAAATCTACCACCCTGCCGTAAATAAAACGGTCGGTCAGATTGCCGATAGCGCCGGCAGAGATAAATATCAGTGCCGCTTGCAAAAACCAGCTCTCCTTGCGCAATTTGAATAAATAGTAAAACACCAGCACCGCCGCCAGAACGGACAGGGCCATGAATATATACGGATTATTAATGCGCACGCCAAAGGCCATTCCGGGGTTTTCAACATAGGTAATCTTAAAGAAATTACCGATGACCTGAAAAGAATCACCGAGATCCATGGTATATTTAATGATATATTTTGTGATCTGGTCCAGAATCACCAGGACGACAATCAGAATTGCAATGGTCGCATTACTAAATTTATATTTCATAAAAAATATTATTAATATTTCCTTTTTTCCATGGCTTTTTTAGCTTCGGCACTGATCGTTGTCGTGGGAACGGCAATGAGTCGTTCGCGATTAATCAGTTTCCCGGTAACGCGGCAGATCCCGTAGGTTTCATTTTTGACTCGTTCCAGGGCGTCATCGATTTGTTTAAGATACTTCTCATCGCGCGCTGCGAATAAAAATGCCTTCTCACGTTCCATGGCATCAGTGCCCTGATCGGCCATGTGATAGGAATATGAAGAATGGTCGCCGGTCGCTTCCCTGGTCGTCGAGTCAAGGGTCACGTTTTTTAAATATTCCAGATTTTTTACCACTTCTTCTCTCTTTTTCAAAAGCAGGTCTTTAAAAAATTCAAGATCCTCTTTTGTCATTTTCTCCTTAGGTTCTTGCATGCAGCAACCTCCCTGCTAATTTATATTAATTAAGCCAATATTTAACTTTGTTTTTTCGATTTGTACTTCACTTTGAAACCCGGCAGTGATTGATTCCGTGATCAGAATTTCATCTGCCAGCGTTTCACTGCAAATATACGACTTTTGTTCATTAATTGCTTGAATAAGTTTTTTGTCGTCGCTGCCGATCTCTACCTTGATATGATCGGTAACATCGAATTCCGCTTCTTTTCTCAGATTCTGAATCCGGTTAACCAGCTCCCGGGCCAGCCCTTCCTGAATGAGCGTTTCATCCAAACGGATATTGAGCGCCAGTGTGAAGTCCCGTTCGGTCACGGCCACGAAACCCTCTTTAGCCTCGGAATTGATTTCCACATCGTTGGATTCAAGCCGGAATTCATGTCCGTCAATCAACACATGTTCGAAACCATTCTTCAGAAAAGATTGTATCTGCATCAGATCGAAATTTTTAATAGCCTCATTCAGCCTGCCCATCAGTTTTCCGGCACGCGCCCCGAGCGTCTTGAAATTCGGTTTGGCAATCAGATTAACCACATCCGACATTTCCGCGCTGAAACGAATTTCTTTTATGTTCAATTCCTCTTTAATGATCGAATTCAGCTCTTTAATATAATTTTTATCTTTTTCCGAATCGGAAACGAATATCAGCTCTGACAAGGGCTGTCTCACTTTGATCCGGGCGTCGTTGCGCAAAGACCTGGCAGAGGCGACGACCCGCTGGGCAAGGTGCATTTTCTCCTCCAGTTCGGTATCGATCACAGCGCGCTGTTCGTCTGTAACTTTGGGGTAAGCACAGTGATGGACGCTTTCCCTGTCCCGATTACCGGTCAGGTTAAGATAAATATCTTCACTGATAAACGGCGCAAACGGAGCGATCAGCTTGCTCACCGTGAGCAGTACTTGGTACAGGGTTTGATATGCGGCCAGTTTATCTGCGCTGTCACCGGCTTTCCAAAAGCGGCGCCGGTTGCGCCGGATATACCAGTTAGAAACATCATCGATCACATAATCGGCAATCAGTCGGGCCGCTTTGGTCAGATCGAATCGTTCAAAGTATGCCTCAACCTGATCCACGACCGTATAAAGTCTCGATAAAATCCAGCGGTCGATTTCCTGGCGTTTTTCCTGTTCCAGCATTTCCTGTTCCGGATCAAACCCGTCGATATTGGCATAGAGTACGAAAAAGGAGTAGGTATTAATTAAGGTTATGAAAAACTTTCGCTTAATTTCCTCAATGCCTTTGGGATCGAACTTCTTAGGCAGCCAGGGCGGGGAAACAGCCAAGAGATACCAGCGAATCGCATCGGCGCCGTATTGCTGAATCAGGGCTTCGGGTTCAAAAATATTGCCCTTTGACTTGCTCATTTTCTGACCCTCTTTATCAAGGATCAGCTCATTGACCACGATATTCTTATAGGCCGGTTTATCATAAAGCATGGTGGAAATGGCCAGTAATGAATAAAACCAGCCTCGTGTCTGATCGATACCTTCACAGATAAAATCAGCCGGAAAATTTTTGTCAAACATTTCTTTATTTTCAAAGGGATAGTGCCACTGGGCTACGGGCATGCTGCCGGAATCAAACCAGCAGTCGATCACCTCAGGAACCCGTTTCATCGTTCCGCCGCACTTGTCGCACTTCAGCTCAAGATCGTCGACAAAGGGTTTATGGAGGTCGAGCGCTTTTTCTTTTTCCGGCGTCATATTGACGCTGCGTTCCTTCAGCTCGGCGATAGAGCCTACGGCATCGGCATGTTCGCAGGCATCACAAATCCAGATATTCAGCGGCGTTCCCCAGAAACGGTCACGGGAAAGGCTCCAGTCGACATTATTTTTTAACCATTCCGCAAAACGTCTCTGACCCACTTCTTTGGGGAACCAGTTTATTTTATCATTATTCTTCAGAAGCTTATGTTTGTAAACGGACGTTTTGATGTACCAGGATTCCCGGGCATAATAGAGCAGCGGTGAATGACAACGCCAGCAATGCGGATAGCTATGCTCAATTTTTTGTTTTTTGACTAACAATTTACGTCCCTTGAGCGCAGCAATAATATGCTCATCGGCGGCTTTGACAAACATGCCCGCATAATCGGTTACTTCCTCGGTGAACGAACCCGTCGCGTCAACCGGTCGCAAAACCGGCAGATCAAATTTACGTCCCAGCTGATTATCGTCTTCTCCAAATGCCGGTGCGATATGTACGATACCGGTTCCATCCTCAACGGTGACAAAATCGGCCTCGGCTACATAAAAAGCATCTTTGTCAACAGGATTGTAATCAAACAACCGTTTATAATACTTGCCCTTTAAATCGGCTCCGGGAAAGGTTTTCAGGATTTCGTAAGTACCCTCGGTAAAGATATCTTCCACGCGGCCTTCAGCCATGATGTATTTATCACCGTCATGAGCAAGTAAAACATAATTGACCTTCGGATTAACGGCCAGGGCAACATTGGAAATCAGCGTCCACGGCGTGGTGGTCCATACAAGAAAATAGGTGCCCGGCTGATCTTTAAGTTCAACACGTACATAAATGGAAGGATCTTTTACTTCTTTGTAACCCTGTGAAACTTCGTGGCTGCTGAGCGGAGTCTCACAGCGCGGGCAGTACGGCAGAATTTTGAATCCCTGATAAATCAGATCTTTTTTCCACAATTCCTTAAGTATCCACCAGACCGATTCAATATATTCGTTTTCGAAGGTAATGTACGGATTGGTAAGATCGAGCCAGTAACCGATACGCTCGGTTAGTTTATCCCAGTCGGTTTTATAACTGAAAACGCTTTTTTTGCACATGGCGTTAAATTCAGCGACACCATACTCTTCGATCTGCTCTTTGCCGTCGATTTTAAGCTGTTTTTCCACTTCAATTTCGACCGGCAGGCCGTGCGTATCCCAGCCGGCTTTACGATTGACATAGAATCCCTGCATTGTTTTATGCCGGCAGACAATATCTTTTACGGTACGTGACATAACATGATGAATGCCCGGCCGGCCATTGGCTGTGGGCGGTCCTTCATAAAAAGCGAAATTAGGACCGTTCTTAGTCAGATCCAGACTTTTCTCGAAGATTTTATTCTTCTTCCAGTAGTCGATGATCTGCAACTCCAGTTCAGCGGCATTTATTTTGTTGGATACTTCGCGAAACATAACTTTCATTCTTCCTGTTGGTAAAAATAAATATCATTCCCGGATAGGTCCGTTGAACGGACTCACATGGTTTTAATAACTTCCTTCATGATCAAAGTCAGTCTTGGCTCGGCTTTGTTAGCCACCGCAATAATTTCCGGTACGCTCACCGGTTCCAGCGCATCGGGAAAACATTCATCCGTGATAACCGAAATGCCCAGCACTTCCATACCCGAATGAACGGCAACGATGTTCTCCGGTATCGTTGACATGCCGACGGAATCGGCGCCGATGGCCCTGAGAAACCGGTATTCCGCCCGGGTTTCCAGACTTGGTCCGGAAACCGCCACCAGCACGCCTTTTTGAACTTTTATTTTATTTTCAAGGGCAATGGCTTCCGCTTTTTCAATTAACCGCTTCGAATAGGGCTCGGACATATCAGGAAACCGTGGGCCGTATTCATCCAGATTCTGTCCGATCAACGGATTATCACCCAGCAGATTGATATGATCTTCAATGATCATCAGGTCGCCTTTACGAAAGAGCGGATTCATCCCGCCGCTGGCATTGGATATGAGTAGCGTGCGCACGCCCATTTCATGCATCACACGCACAGGGAAGGTTATTTCCTTCATGGAATACCCTTCGTACAGATGAAAGCGCCCCTGCATGGCCATCACATGTTTGTCACCGAGCTGGCCAAAGATCAGTTTACCCTCATGACTTTCCACGGTTGATACGGGGAAATGGGGGACTTCCTGGTAGGGAATCTCGAGGCTGGTTGCGATTTCTTTTACCAGTCCGCCAAGCCCGGTGCCCAGTATAATGCCTATGGTCGGTCGCTCCTGCGTTTTCTTATGAATAAAACCGGTCGCCCCGGCAATTTGTTTGCGGTACAATTCTCTGTCTAAAGCCATGTGTCAGTTTTCTTTCTCTTCTTCCTTTTTTGACTCTATTTTCTCAAGCAGACGTTCTTTTTCTTTCTTCAGCGCTTCGATTTTTTTCTTTTCCAGTTCGATGGCTTTCTTATCATCGTAGCGTTCTTTACGCGCAGCATGCACGGCTTCTTTGTAATCGCTGTGGTATCCATTTTTACCGAAAAGGTAAGCGCCCAGGCCGCCAAAAACCAGGATACTCACGTTGCCCAGCAAGGGTTGATCCGCTGCGTATAGCCCGATGCCCACAGCAGTACCGACCGCCGCGCCGAGGACCAGTCCGCCCCCGCTGTAAAGCAGTGTATTTTTCATTGTTTTATATTTTTTTATTTCATGCCTCGGAATCGGTTTACCCTCATAATCAAGTTCCGTGCTCAACCGCTCAATGCTTCTGATGTCCGCGAACTGAATGGTTTCCCTTTCACGATTTTTGGCATCATAATATTCCAGTCCTTTGGAATTACCCTGAATGATGATCCCGGTCCTGCTGCTGCCATCTTTCAGATTGATTCTGACAGATGCATCCGATTCCGGTTTGTCTTTGGAAATCATTTTACTTCCGGAACAGTTGAATAAGGAGAAGAAGAATGCGCCTATTAAAATTGTTGCTAAAAATCTCATGTTAGAACCCTCTACTTTAAGATTTCATCCACATCTAAATTATCCCCAAATATGTCGCGAAAATAATCGCTTTTCTTATCCGGTTGATTATTCTGATCCCCGGCATCTTTTTCCTCACTATCGTTAGACTTTTCGGTCCGCCTATCATCAGCAGCTTCTTTTTTTTCAGGACCTTGTGCGCTTGAAGTGCTTGCTGGTTTTGTAGCTCTGTTTTTAGTATTGAAGTCCTTTTTGGATCGCTGCTTAATTTCGGTAAGCTCTTCATCGTCTTTGGACAGCACTTCCAATAGTTCTAATTGTGAGGCAAGCAGATGACGGAGCCGGGCAATGAACGAATCTTTTTGCTGTTTCAGGGATTTAACTTCTTCTTCTGTCTGATGTTTTTCACGACGCGCTTCTTCGATTAACTGAATCGCTTTCAACTCGGCATCTTTTTTAATTAAACTGGCTTCCTTCTCAGAATTCTCTTTGGAAATCTGTGATGTTTCCTGCACCTTGTACAAGGTTTCCTTCAGCGTCTTTTCTACTCCCTTAAAGTGCTTTAATTCAGCTTCATACGAGAGTACTTTCTTGTTAAGACTGGCATTCTCCTGTATTAAATTCTCATATTCCGCAGCTATTAAATCCAGGAATGTTTGTACTTCGACCTGGTCAAATCCGCGGATCGATTTTTTAAATTCCTGTTTTCTTATATCGATTGGAGTGATCTTCAAATTACCTCCTGCGGGCGCCAAAAATGGCTGTGCCAAGGCGCACCATATTGCTTCCTTCTTCAATAGCTATTTTATAATCATGGGTCATTCCCATGGATAAAATAGCCAGTTTATTTTCTGGAATATATTTTTCCAGTTCGCTCCTGATTTTCACGAGTGAACGAAACGCATTTCTTATTGTTTGTGCATCATCGGTGAACGGCCCTATCGTCATTAGTCCCTTCAGCGACAAACCGGGTAATTCAGCAATCCGCTGAAACAGATCAACCGCATCCTGCGGTGCTGTGCCAAACTTCGAATCTTCACCGGATGTATTAACTTCAAGCAAAACCGGTTGAATTTTATCGTTGCGTATGGCATACGCGGAAAGCGCTTCAGCAAGTTTCAGGGAATCGACACTCTGTACCAGTTCAGCCCGGGGCACCACATATTTTATTTTGTTTCTTTGCAGATGTCCGATAAAATGCCATTCGATATCCTGAGGTAACAAAGGCGCCTTATCCCTGAAATCCTGTGCCTTGTTTTCTCCGAAAACGCGTAAACCGGCATCATAAGCCTGCCGTATCGTTTCTACCGGAAAAGTCTTGCTTACGGCAATAATCTTAATATCCCGGGCGTTTCTTCCGGTTTTCTGACAAACTTCTTCAATGCCTTCCAGTACGCGTTCGTAAGTCTGACTAATATCCATCTGCTAAAATTGTTTAAGTTAATTAAATCAGATATTTAATGCAATTTAATGCGATGTTCAAAATTCCGATCACTTAATTTTATCAGTTTCCATGTTGTATCGGAACCTGGCTTTATATCTGTACTTCCTATTTTGCAATTCATTTACGGAAAATCAAAAATTAATTTTTTGCAGAAATTTTATCTAAATCGTTTGACCAATTTTTATTGCAAAACTAATTTTAAAGATAATCTTCGTCTGCCAAAAAATGTTTTTATTTTGTGCTTGAATTCTGGAAACCGATATTGCGTGATTTGTCCACTGCCGGGTGCACCTTAATCTCACCAAACTGGTTTTCGTACTTTTTAATATTATCTTCCAGTGCTTTCAGCAGGGATTTGGCATGCTGAGGAGCCATGATAATTCTGGAATATACTTTTGCCCTCTGACGGCCGGGTAAGACCCGCGTAAAATCCAGCACAAATTCGGCAGGCGAATGCGTAATCAGCACAAGATTGCTGTAAAGGCCTTCGGCCTCGGCATCTCCAAGTTCAACATTAATGCGTTTTTCGACATTATCAGCCATGATTTTTCCTGTCGGTAATATTTGTTTATTCGTAACTTACTACTTAAATTTCGTAAAATTTAGCTAAATATGAATTTTATGTCAAGCCGGAGTCGGTTAGCGGGATGAGCAGAGTTAACGAAGATAAAATCCACGAAATACGTACATCCATTAATATTGTACACTATATTGCCCAGTTTGTTAATCTCAAACAGGCCGGGCAGAATTTTAAAGGATTGTGTCCGTTTCACACGGAAAAAACCCCCTCGTTCGTGGTCAGTCCCGGTAAACAAATATTTCATTGTTTCGGATGCGGCAAAGGCGGCAACATTTATACATTCATGATGGAATACGAGAAATTGTCCTTCCCGGAATCCCTGCAAAAAGCGGCGGATTTTGCAGGGATTATGCTCCCCAAAACCATGTTCAGCGAGGAAGACACAAATTACCAGCAAAAACTTTACAAAATCAATGAAAAGGCCTGCGCTTTCTTCGAAAGAAATCTGCATCTGTCAAAAAATAAAAAATGGCTTAATTATTTTATCGAACGGGGATTATCGGTAGAAACGATCAAATATTTCCGGCTGGGCTATGCCGCCGATTCTTTCAATCAATTGCTTAATCATTTTGAGGCACAAAAAATTGACAAGAATGAGGCGGCCATACTGGGACTGATTCAGGCCCGCGAACGGGATGGCAAGTATTACGACAAGTTCCGGCATCGCATCATTTTTCCTTTTCAGAATATCGGCGGAAAAGTCATCGGCTTTGGCGGCCGCAAATTACGCGAAGATCAGGTTCCCAAATATCTGAACAGTCCGGAAAGTCCGGTTTATAAAAAAGGAGAAATTTTATATGGTTTGCTTCAGGCGATTAAAAGTATTCGCGACGAAGGATATGTGGTGCTTGTTGAAGGCTATTTTGATCTTTTAAAACTGGTGGAATGCGGATTAAAAAATGCCGTCGCCAGCAGCGGTACGGCTGTCGGCGAAAATCAGGCAAAACTCATCCGCCGCTATACCAAAGATGTCTATATCGCTTACGACGGGGATGACGCCGGTAAAAAAGCCGCCATTCGTAATGCGCTGATCCTGGAAAAAAAGGACCTGAATGTTTACATCGTGCCGCTACCCTCCGGGCACGACCCGGATAGTTTCGTAACCGAATACGGATTGCCCGAATTTCAAAATCTGCTCAAAAAGAAAGTCATTCCTATTGTGTTTCAGCTCAATGAATATTTTGCAAAGAATAAAAATCCATCCATCGAGGATAGAAATCAGTTTATTCAGGAAATACTGAACAACCTGGCGGAATTATACAATCAGATTAAAGTTGGTTTATACATCCATCAGCTATCCGAACGCCTGCAAATTAATGAAAATATGCTGGTGGATCAGCTTAACAGGCTCAGAAGGTTCAAAAGAAGACAGGTTCCGGCGGCAACAGATGAAGCAGCGGAGCGCCCTCTGCCGCCGCCCCCTGCATATACCGGCGTACCGAAAGCCGAAGCGGGCATCATTCGCCTGTTACTGGACAAGGATATCGCAGTTAAGAACTATGTGATTGAGCATACTTCGCTGGAATTAATTGAAAATGAAATCTTTAACCGGGTTTATGAATTTATCATCCAGGAACTGGAAGAAACCGGTAAAGTGGATTCGGGCACGGTTATCCAGTCCTTTCAGGAAGAGCCGGATATCGCCGGTCTGGTTTCGGAGCTAATGACCATAGATCCGGTCAATCCCCTGAAATACGCCAAAGATTGCATTTATCAGTTAAAAAAATGGCAGCTCGAAAAAAAATCGCAGGAAATCTTATCGCTGATAAAAGAAGAGGCTTCATCAGCGGAAGCGGTATTGCATTATAATCAGGAATTATTCAAATTACGTAAAACACTAAATCAGCTTGACAGCGATCACCGCAAGCACTAAAACGGACGTTGTGACTACGGTCACATCCTTAATAATGTATTAAGTTTACAATAAAATTTATTATCTGATCATATTCTTGAGGAGGCGCCTTTTGAGCACCGACATCGTTATTATTGATGATAACGCACAACATGCAGAAAACACGAGTCAGTTTTTAAAACATCACGGTTATCAGACCAGTGTCGTTCTGAATCCGGAAAATGCACTTAATGAAATAAAAAATTCCGGACCAAAGTTAATCTTATTAGATATTATGATGCCCGGCATTGATGGATTTACACTCTTAAAAAAACTGAAGGATGAACAGGTTACATCGAAAATTCCTGTATTTATTCTGTCGGGCAAAGTTTTTCCCCCGGATAAGAAAAAAGCACAGGCACTGGGCGCTGAAAAATTTCTGACAAAACCGATTCGGGCACAAGCATTGTTGGATGAAGCAAAACCCTATTTGGATTGAATAAATTATGGCAAGAATAAAATTTTGGGGCGTGCGCGGTTCAATTCCCACACCGGGACCAACAACGCTGCGATACGGCGGAAATACTTCCTGTGTGGAACTGCGTCATCGCGATAAGCTTTTTATTTTGGATGCCGGCTCCGGCCTGCGCCTGCTCGGTCAGCAGCTTCTGCGGGAAAGCGGACCGATAAAAGCCAGTATTGTTATCAGTCATATGCACTGGGACCATATTCAGGGAATTCCCTTTTTTACGCCGGCTTATATTCCTAATAATGAATTTGTATTTTATGGCGCCGAAGACAGTGAACGCGATCTGAATACGATTATCGCCGACCAGATGGATCCCACCTATTTTCCGATCGAGCTGGACGACATGGCTTCGCAGATTACTTTCAAACGTCTTTACGAAGGTACATATTTAATCAATGAAACCAGAATGGATACAATCTACTTAAACCACCCCGGCAATGCCCTTGGCTATAAATTTTATCTGGATGATAAAGTTATCGTTTATATCAGCGATAACGAGCCCTTTGTCGATCCGGCGACGATTGAATCTGATGATGATTTAATCGGTGAAAACGGTAATGAAAAATTAATTGATTTTATCAGAGATGCGGATCTGCTGATTCATGATGCCCAATATACCCCCGATGAATATAAAAATAAACAAACCTGGGGACATTCGCCTTACGACTATACGACGCAAATTGCCCTCGAGGCCAATGTCAAACACCTGATTCTCTATCATCATGATCCCCTGCACAGTGATGAACAGATCGATGAAATACTGCAAAAATCAAAAGAACTGGTTAAGCAGCATAATAAAAGACTGCATGTCGATGCCGCCAGCGAAGGGCGGGAAATCGAGATTTAAATTTTTAATCCTTCCGGATATTTTAAAATAAATCTAACTATCTGTTCATAATCGGGGTTCGG
>CAYXRA010000082.1:0-18793 GCA_964467525.1 uncultured Calditrichaceae bacterium | reverse complement strand
ACGCGCCATGCCTGACGGCAGGCAGGTGGGGAGGGACAAAGGGGAGGGGATTTAAACAGATGAAATACTACGTTTGCTCTGGTTGTCCGGCTGCATTCAAACGTGAAAATAAATTACAGGGATTCGGAATTTAAAACAGATTTCAATACACAGGCGTGAAATCACAGCCTGACTTCTCAGGCAACAAGATACAGGAGTCATTTACTATGAAGCTGAACTATAAAATCACCATCATCTTAACCGCGGCGATCATTATCGTCGGTTTTCTGATCAGCAATGTGCTGACCAATCAGAAGCAACCGATCACGCGTAAAGCGGAAAAAGAAAAAGCGGTCGCCCTGAAAACGCTTACCGTGGAAACCCGCGCCATGCGCCCGGAAATTGAAGCCAGCGGCCGCCTCTATGCCCGCGAAAAAATAGAAATTTTCGCGGAAGTGACCGGCGTGCTCGAGCAAACGCCTAAACAATTCAGAGCGGGATATGCCTTCCAGGCCGGCGAAACGATGATCCGCATCGATGACGCCGTTTACCGCAATAATCTGCTGGCCCAGAAAAGCAGTCTGCTCAATCAGATGACCCTGCTATTGCCCGACCTGCGCATCGATTTTCCGGAATCGGCGCAATTGTGGGAAACATACCTGGCCGGATTCGATCTGAATCAGCCGCTTGCCCCCCTGCCCGAAGCGCAGCGCAACCAGGAAAAATATTACATCGCTTCAAAAAATATTTACAATCTCTATTACACGGTAAAAAGTATGGAAGCAACCCTGGCCAAATACGAACTGAAGGCGCCATACGACGGTGTGGTCACCGAATCATATATTAATCCCGGCATGCTGGTGCGCGCCGGTCAGAAAATCGGCGCTTTTTTGAGTCCCGCGGTTTATGAGCTGGAGGCGCCGGTCGGTTTTGAGGACAGCCGCTACCTGCAAACCGGCACCACGGTGCGCCTGACTTCCGCTGATCTGCGCGAAACTTTCAGCGGAAAGCTGAGCAGGATTAATCCGGCCATCGATCAGAAAACACAAACGATAATGGTATTTATCACGACGGCGGACCAACGATTGCGCGACGGCATGTTTTTAACCGCTCATATTCCCGGACAAACCGTAAGCGATGCGGCGCTAATCCCGCGCAGTCTGATCGCCGATGACAGGCACGTTTATATTTTTAATGATTCACTGCTGACAAAACAGGAAGTGGACATCATCAACCGTTCCGGTGAAATGGTCATCGTTACCGGATTAACAGACGGCACGGAAATTTTAAACCAGGAATTCGACAACGCCCTGAACGGCTATTTGAAACCCGAACTGGTCGCTAACTAATAAGGAAGCTGTAATGAGAAATTTAATCCGGCAATTCATAAAATATCCGGTGCTGGGCAATGCCATTCTGGTGATGTTGTTTTTATTCGGATATTTTGCCTTCAGCAATATCAAAACCACATTTTTCCCGGATATCCCTTCGCGCACGGTGATGATCGCCGCTACCTATCCCGGCGCCGCCCCGGAAGAAATAGAGGAAGGCGTCACCATTAAAATTGAAGATAAACTCAAGGGATTAACCGGCATCGACCGCGTCACCTCCACCTCCAGTGAAAATTTTGCCAGTATTATGGTTGAACTGGAACTGGGTTACGACGCCAACATTGCCGTGCAGGAAATCAAAAACGCCGTCGATCAGATATCCTCTTTTCCCGTCGGTCTGGAACTGCTCAAAATCTACAAAGTGGAAATGCGCGATTTTGTGGTCGCTTTTGCCATTACCGGCGACGTCAGCCTGAAAACACTTAAAACTGAAGCCAGACGCATTGAACGCGATTTGCTGTCCATCGAGGGCATTTCCAAGATATCCCTGAGCGGATTCCCCGAGGAAGAAATCGAGATCAGTTTCCGCGAAGACGATTTGCGCAAATACGGTTTAACCTTCAGCGAAGTGGCGACTGCCGTGGGTAATGCCAATGTAAAAATCACCGGCGGAAAAATAAAAGGCAGCCGCGAGGAATTGCAGATTCGTGCGGATAACAAGGGCTACCGGGCGCGCGAACTGGAAAATCATGTTGTTAAATCCTCCCCCGACGGCGTCATTGTCCGTCTGAAAGACGTGGCCGATATAAGCGACCGCTGGTCGGAAGATCCCAACCGCAGCTATTTTAACGGCAAGCCGGCCGTGCTGATCGATGTGCAGAAAACCATCGATGAGGATATGTTTTATATCGCCGGTCACGTCAAAGATTATATAAATAATTTCAATGCCACGCACGCGGAAATAAAAGCGGAAATTCTGCGCGACGGTTCGCAGATCATTCAGGAACGTATAAACATTCTCAGTCAGAACGGTTTCATCGGAATTATTCTGGTGGTGCTGTTTCTGTCCCTTTCGCTCAATCCGCGCCTGTCCTTCTGGGTGGCGCTGGCCATTCCCCTGTCCTTTGCCGGCATGTTTATGATCGGCGCGGCCTACGGTTTAACCATCAACGTCATGTCGCTGATGGCGATGATCCTGGTTATCGGTATTCTCGTCGATGACGGTATTATTATCGCCGAGAATATTTATCAGCATTACGAACGCGGCGAAAAACCGCTTAAAGCGGCCCTCGAAGGCACGATGGAAGTATTGCCTTCGGTGATCTCGGCCATCCTGACCACGGTTGTTATTTTCTCGACTTTTTTCTTTCTGGAAGGGGGACTGGGCGACCGGGCCGCCGATATCGCTTTTGTGGTCATTGCCACGCTGCTGATTTCGCTGGTGGAAGCGATGTTCATTCTGCCTGCCCATATCGCCCACTCCAAAGCCCTGAAAACACCGGTGAACAAACACGGCTGGCTGGAGCGCCATTCCGAGCGCATCCTGTTCTGGCTGCGCGATAAAGTGTACGCGCCGGTGCTGCAGTTCAGCATGCGCAACACCCTGATCGTGATTGCCGTTGCCACCGCCCTGTTCTTCATCACCATCGGCGCCATCCGCGGCAATGTGATCAAAACCACCTTTTTTCCGATCATCGAGCTGGATAATATTCAGGTAACCCTGGAAATGCCCGCCGGCACCCGCGATTATATCACCGACCGGATTTTAACGGACATGGAAGGCCGCATCCGGGAAATGCATGAAAATTATAGTGAAAAAACCGGTGAAGCATTCATCGAAGCCATTTCCCGTAATATCGGACCGGCCACCCATCAGGGCGGTTTGCGCGTCGCCCTGCTGCCCGGCGAAACACGGCAGCTTTCCAGCATGCAGATTCAAAACCGCCTGCGTGGCGCTATCGGTCGCATCGAAGACGCCGTCGTGCTTCAGGTTGGCGGCCGCGGCGGTCACTGGGGCATGCCCGTTTCCATTTCCCTGAAAAGTAATAATCTGGATCAATTGCGTCAGGCCAAGGAAAAACTTAAAGCCGAGCTGCGCAAAATCGACCGCCTCAAAGATGTCAATGACAACGATCCGCCCGGCCTGCGGGAGATTGAAATCAGCCTGAAGGAAAAAGCTTTTTCTCTGGGACTCAACACCAACCAGGTTATGCGCCAGGTGCGCGGGGGATTTTTCGGGCAGGAAGCGCAGCGCATCATCCGCGGCATCGATGAGGTGCGCATCTGGGTGCGCTACGGGCAGGATGAACGGGCCACCATCGCCCAGTTGGAAGATATGCGTATCCGGCTGAATGACGGACGCGAATTCCCCTTAAGGGAGATTGCCGATTTGACCACACAACGCGGCGTGATGTCCATATACCACATCGAAGGGCAGCGTGTGGTAAAGGTGGAAGCCGACATCGCTTCGGCAAAAGAATCGGTGCCCGCCATTCTTGAAGATATATCCAATGATATTATGCCCGAAATTATTGCCCAATATCCGGATGTGCAGTTCGGATTTGAGGGACAAAGCCGTCAGAATAAAAAAACAACCGATGCCATGTGGGAAGTTGTTCCGCCGATTCTTATCCTGATGTTTATTATAGTCGTGGTCACGTTCCGGTCCTTCATTCAGGCCCTGATCGTATTCCTGCTTTTGCCGCTGAGTTTGATCGGTGTGGCCTGGGGACATTTCGCCCAGGGATTTATTATCAGCATGCTGTCCCTGTTCGGCACCATCGCCCTGTTCGGTATTGTGGTCAATGATTCGCTGGTTTTCGTCAATACGATGAACCGCAACCTGAAGCAGGGCATGGAATTCGGAAAAGCCCTCTACCAGGCGGGAATCAGTCGCTTCAGACCGGTGTTGCTCACATCGCTTACAACGATTGCCGGGCTGGGGCCGTTGATGTTCGAAGGCAGTTTCCAGGCGCAGTTTCTTTCGCCGATGGCCATCGCCATCGCATACGGATTATTGTTCGGCACCTTTTTAACGCTGCTGCTCCTGCCTGCGCTGCTGGTTTTGTTTAACCGTTTGAAAGTTTACGGTTTCTGGATCTTCAGAAAACAAAAACCGGCGCCGGAGTATGTTGAACCGGCCATCCGCGAAGAAATGTTTAGCCGGGAAAGCTGAAAGCAGATTTGAAAATTTTTAGGTAGTGACTAAAGCTTTATGAAACATCCATGATTTTGGGACCGCACAAAGGTATGATTATATCAAAAAGGTAAGTTCATCAGGCAAAAAAACAAGAAAATAAAAACAGGATACCCCCCTCCCCTACACCCCTCCCCACGCGCCGTGCCTGACGGCAGGCAGGTGGGGAGAGGAAGGGGTGGGGAGAAGAATATGACACACTATAAAGAATGCAAAATCAGCAAATTAACTAATATTTTCACCAGTAATTTTTTGACGCTACTAATTTTTATAAGAGGACAGATAAATGAAATCCCTACTGACTTTGATCCTGATTTTTTTTATACTGAATATGGGTTTGCTTCCGGCACAGGAACTGTTAACGCTTGAGGATGCTTTTGCCCTGGCATTGCAGGATAATCCCACAATCCGTGTCGCCCGCAATACGGCGCGGATCAGTGAAAATAATGCCCACATCGGCAATGCCGGACTTTTACCGCGACTCGATCTGCAGTCCTCGGCCAATTACCGCGATCAGGAACTACTGAACAACTTCGGCATCCGAACCGATGATCAGTCGACCACGGCCAGCGCCGGGTTGAATTTCAGCTATACCATTTTCAATGGTTTCGGCAGGGTTTACAGCTATAAACAATTAAAACGCAATGCCGAGTACGGCGCCATTCAAAGCAGGTTTCAAATCGAAAATATACTGGCCGGCGTGGCCAGTGCCTATTTTGCCGTGGCGAAGGCCGGCGAAAATTACAATATCAGCAATGAAACTCTGGACATCTCCCGCGAACGCCTGCAGCGCGCCCTCAACCGCTCACAATTCGGACAGGCCAATACCATCGAAGTGTTAAGCGCCCGGGTGGATATGAATACGGACAGTGTGGCTTTTTTAAACGCCCGCCTCGATTACGAACAGGCCAAACGCAGTTTAAATGTGCTGCTCAACCGCGATCCGGATACGGATTTCACCATCGTTTCCGATGTCCGCTTCGATCCGGATTACCGGGTGGAAACATTGCAGCAGTTGGCGGAAACGCAAAACGCGGAATACCTTCTGCAAAAGCAGCGCATCGAACAGGCCGAAACGGATGTTAATATTGCCGCTTCCAATTACTATCCGCAGATTTCCCTGCAGTCAAATTACGCCTACAATCAGACCGCCCGCGATCTGCATATCGAATTTGACGATCCCTACCGCAACTTCAGCGCCGCTATCTCACTTAATTTCAATTTGTTCAACGGATTCAAAAATTCGATTCAAAGCCAGAATGCCCGCATCCGCTTAAAAAATGAACAGCTTTTGAAGGACAATCTGCTGCTTAATTTAAACAGTGAAATAAAAAACACCTGGGCCGCTTACCAGAACAGTCTGTACGTCCGCGATGTTCAGCAAAAAAACGTGCAGGCGGCGGAACTGAATTTTTCGCGCACGCGGGAATTGTTTAATCTGGGACAGGTAACCACGACCCAGTTCCGTGAAGCGCAGCGCAATTTGAATCAGGCCAGGTTCAATCTGTCCGCGGCCAAATATAACGCAAAATTAAACGAAATCGAGCTATACCGCTTAACCGGTCAATTGTTATCCGGTTAAAGGCAATCGCGGGTTCAAACGATTCACATGTTAGCGGCATACTGCGGCATTTTAAGTGTTTAATTTTTTCTTGCCAATCGCTGGTCTTTGGTTTATATTTTATAATCGTAAGATTTGGCGAAACCAACGAATCGAACGATTTTCCTGCCATCTGAAACTGAATTTGTGAACAAGTTGAGGTATGCTGACGATGTGCCGTTTTAGCGTGATTTGCATTTGTTCATGTCCCGGCCAATTAATATCTCAAAATCATATAAATATTCAAAATTTGAAGAAAGGAGGTACCTGAAAGTCAAATTGGTATCAGTCTGTAATTTTACAAATCGGAGGTATTACAAATGAAAGCATTTATGACACTTTCCTTATGTCTGTTCCTGCTGTTTGCACTGGGCTGGGCCGGGGAAAAGCACTCGGAGTATTTACCGAAACAGCGCCCGGAAACCCGGCAGACGCTTAACACCGACCAGCGACAACTGCAGGATTTCCCACCGGTACAAATCAGTTTCGATTTTAAAGGCGGTGTAATCTGGTGGGAAAGCTTTGAAACGCCCAGAAGATGGGCGCGCTGGACGAGTGAAGATTTAACCGTGCCCCGTCCGGAACCCATTCCCGGTCAGTGGCTGCTGGACGACTGGGAAGCATACGAAGCGCCCTCCTGGCGCTGTGCGGATCTGACGCTGGGAAATAACGGCGGTTACAACAATCACTGGTATCAGGTACTCGATACCCCGCCGCTGCTCCTGGATGAAGACGCCACCCTGACATTCTATCACCGCTACGCCGCGGAAGCGCCGGCCGGCGCACCCGATCCCTATGACGCCTGGGACGGTCTCAACGTGCGGGTTTCCGATGACGGCGGCGAAACCTTCACGGTACTGCCATCAAATACGTACAACGTCAGCAGTATCTGGGCATTCGGACATCCCGATCAGGGACACAATGAAGGTCCGGGCATACCGGGCTGGGCCGGCTCACAGATGCAGTGGACCATGGAAACTTTTGATCTCAGCGCCTATACCAGCGCTGATAAAGAGGTGATCATCCGTTTTGCTTTCGCTTCCGACCAGGCCTACTGCACCATCGACGATGCTGATTTATTCTGCTGGCAGATCGACAACATCGAAGTTAAATCGGCATCCAAAACCTTCTTCAGGAACTACGGCAGCGAAGGTGAAATGACCGGAAAATCCAACGAATTTATCCCGCCACCGGGAGGCGATCTCTGGCACGTTGTGCGTTTTGACGACCCCATTCCGCCGCTGATGCCCGAATTTCAGCCCCAGGGCCGCTACGGCGCCGCCTGCCAGAACAGCGGTCTTGTATTTGATCATGATGCTACCTACAATTCCTACATGGATAATGTTTTTTCCACCGGCCCCATATCGATTCCGGAAACGGCGCCGGTCTATCTGGATTTCAAGTATGTGCCGTCCTTTTTCGATAACGACCAGTTCCCCAATGTTGATTTCTTCCGTCCCGAAGTGCGTCATGCCGACAGCACCGAATGGGAATGGATCGAGCCCCAGCCTTATGTTTATGCATTCGGATTTAACTACTGGCTCGAATTTGCCTGGACCTACGGCTATCCGATGAATATGTCCATGTTTGACTTAACCCGCTTTGCCGGTGAGGATATTTATCTGCGTTTCCGCTTCTGGTCCGATTACGACGAACCGATCGGCAAGGGCCTGGTCATCGATGACGTGGTGATTTACAGTCCGACCCGCGAAATCCCCCCGCCGCAGGATGTGCAGGCCGAAGCCTCTGCCGAGGATACAACCATCACCATCAGCTGGACGCCGACCCACGAACGGGTTACCCATTTCATCTACCGCCAGGGACCCGGTGACCAGTTTTTCTATCTCATCGGACAGATGACCGGCGGCAGTGAATTTGTTGACGACACCATTCTGCCCTTTTACACCTATAACTACATTGTACTGGATAAAATAAAATATTTCGGCAGCTCCGCACCGTCGGATGTTGTCAGCGCATTCGTCATTCCCGAGGGCATTGTTGAACTGGCCTATGATGATTCGGAAAGCGACGGCGCATTCGATCCGGGCAGAAGATTGAAAACGGCGGTCAGGTTTACCCCGGAAACCTATCCGGTCAGTTTTAATACGATTAAGATTCATCTCGATGACAGCGAATACGAACAGGGTAAGGGTAAATTTTACGTCTACGGCGAAGATCCCGTCAAAGGCACGCCCGGACATCAATTGGCTTATCAACTGGTTTCCGACGGCCTGATGCCCGGATTTAATATCGTGCAGTTTGACGATGAAGTCCGGATTGAATCGGGCAGCTTCTTTGTCGCTTACGAACGGTATACGCGCAGTATGACCATTTCCATCGACACAGATTTGGAAATCGACGAAAGAACCTATTATGAGAGCAGCATGAATAACTGGGTGGTTTCCAGCGAATTCGACGCTATCCTGCATGTTTATCTCAACACCGAACCGGATGATATTTACGGCGTTGTTCTGAATCTCGATGAAAATAATGGCGCTGCTATTAACGAATTCAAACTTTACAAAAATTACCCGAATCCGTTTAATCCGCAAACCAACATTGCCTTTACTATTCCAGAAAGCGCGGCGAACAGCAACGTAAAACTGGAAGTGTTCAACGTGCTGGGACAAAAGGTTGCAACCCTGATTAACGGCGCCATGGAAGCGGGCCTGCATAGGGTACAATGGAACGGCGTAAATGATTTGGGCGAACCGGTCAATTCCGGCGTGTACATTTATCGCCTGCATAGCGACCGGATCACGCTGACGGAGAAAATGCTTCTCATAAAATGACGCGGATAAATTTCAGATAATTGCCTCACCATCGTTTATTGTTTATAATCTCAAGGGGATGATCAATTTCATCCCTTTGAGATTTTCATTCTTTTGACTAATGATTTGGCCCGAACTTGTGTAAAAAAATAATGCTTATATCCTGAAAAATGCATCACAAAAAATTCGTAAAGAATGCACTGCGTTTTTTGCGATGGCTTTCATATGCAATTAAGACTTTTCGCTTTAGCCTTTCTGCCTGAGAACTTTATGAGTAATCCAGGTTAGTAAAAAAAATTGAGCCAAATCCATTTATTCGGATTTTCTAGCCAGGTTAAGACGTTTAAATTAATATTGAATAACGGATAATGAAAAATTGAAAATATTCAAACTTGTCCAAAATAATATATCAGACCGTTTATTTTGCGTGAAATGCAACAATACGCCTCACCCCCGGCCCCTCCCCACGCGTGGGGAGGGGTGAAGGGGAGGGGATTAAAAATTACAATTGTAAGCCTGTAAGTTATTAAAAAACAAAACTTATATCATGATTTAAACATTATTTTGGACAGCATTGGAAAATATTTCACTTTTCATAAAAATTTTGTTAAAATCGATCCCGTTTGGCCGATATTATAATTTGGTGAACAATAAAAGAACAATTTTATTCCGTATCTTTTGATTTAGTTCACAAATAAAAAACAATGATTTTGTATAATTGATCAATTTTTTAACCTGAAAGGAATCTTATGGCAGAACTTATCAAAAAGGAATTGCTCACCAAACTCATGCCCGTTAACGGGCCGGTAGCCGATTTTCTGCTCTGGCTGCTGCGCGTAAAAAAAATGAATAAGATGTATTCTGAAATTGCCGGTCCCGAAGGCATCGAACTGATTAATGAAGGATTGGATTTTCTCAATATCAAACTGGATGTTAAGCCGCGGGACCTGGATAAAATCCCCGCGGAAGGACCTTTCATAACGATTTGCAACCATCCGTTCGGATTTCTGGACGGCATCACCATTATCAAACTAGTCGGCGAGCGGCGGCCGGACTACAAATTAACGGCCAATTTCCTGCTGGAGAGTATTGAGCCGATAAAGATGTATTTTATCTCCGTCAACCCCTTTGACGGTGAACTGTACAAACCGATGGGCGGCACCCAGGCTTCTCTTAAACATTTGACGGAAGGGAAACCGCTGGGACTTTTTCCCGCCGGAGAAGTATCCACATATTATAACGGTCAGAAAAAAATAACCGACCGCACGTGGGGTAAATCATCGATGCGTCTGATCCAGCGCGCACAGGTACCGGTGCTGCCGATATATTTTCACGGACACAACAGTAAGCTGTTTCATTTTATGGGCAAAATTCACCCCATGCTGCGCACGGCACTGCTTCCTTCCGAGTTTCTTAAGAAGGAGAATACCACAATACCCATCAGAATCGGCGATCTGATTTATCCGGGTGCGTACAAAGAATATGAGGATGTTGAAGATTTGCGCGACTTCATGCGCAAGGCCGTTTTTGACCTGGAAAAGGCAGTCTGAATTAAGTAACCACCATTACATTTATCCGGTTTATGCTGCGCTATAAATGCAGCATAAACTGGATATTGCCGCCGCCGAATCCCCAGTAGCTGAGCACATGACTGAGCGAAAGCTGAATCATCGCTTTGTTATTAAAGCCGTAAGTCCAGCCCAGCTTCAACTTTTCCGTGTAATCGGAACGGGCGTACTGATACATTGCATCCGGCGAATCGCTTTCCCATTCGAAAAAGGCTCCCATATATCCGAATTCCCAGATCGATTTTCCGGTGAGATATTCATAGAACACTGCCGGCAGAAACTCATCTCTGCGAAAGTCAAAATTTTTAAAACCGCTGGCGTCGGCCTCGTGAAAAACGTAGCGGCCGATCAGTCGCACACGGTGCTTTTCTGAAAAAGGATGAATATATTTCAATCCCGACCAGAAAATATTATTCTCAAAACGGTAACTTTGTCCGTCAGTGTAGAATTTTTTATCTTCAAAAAAATGATAGCCGTGAAAACTGCCCTCGAGCAGCGCCCGGCCATCAAACCGGTAATACAGCTTCAGATCGAATTGATTGATATTTTGGGCATGATAGTTGACATCCGGCGATTTTACCGGATCAACAAAGGTGCGTTTATAACCGTTGCCGTAACGGCCCTCCGAGAAAAACCAAAGTTTATCGAGTCCGTAACGCCCCCGCCATTTCAGTATTAAGTGGGTATTTAAAGTTTTTCCACCGCGGCTGTTTTTTTCATCATAAACAAAATCGGGAACATTCAGGGTCAGACGCAGATATTTTTTCCGATCCGAATCGGCCAGCATCAGTCCTGCCTCACCGTCTATTTTCTCTTTGTTAAAGGCCGGATCGAAGGCCAGGGTTACATATAAATTTTTAATGATCGATTTTTCAATGCCAAGATATAATTCCCGTTGTTCCCTGCTGATATGCTGACCGGCCAGCCAATCCTGATTCAGGGTAAACCAGAAGCCGCTGCCAAGATGTTCATTCATGATGATTTCGGTTTTGCACAGCAGGTCATGTGTCTCGACGCTGCCAAAGCTAAAGCGGATACCGTTTTCACTGAGCTGGTCCCGTTCCCAGTCAAAATCCCACAGAGGATGATACTGATAATTGACGATTGCATGAAGATAGAGCAGCTTATCCTGAAACTTATCATCATACTTCCATTCGAAGGCATTGAGTTTAAAAACCGATGTGTGAATGATTAGAACAAAGACGATTAATTGTTTAATATTCATGGAAAATCCTGAAATCTGATCGATTTTTAATAAATGAAACATTCATGATTTTGCAAACACACAAAAGCATGATTAAATAGAACCCCCCACCCCTTCGCCCCTCCCCCGATGAATCGGGGGAGGGGTTGGGGAGGGGCTCTTCTCCCACTCCCCGCCAAGACATGACGCAGGGGTGGGGATTTTAAACAGATGAAAAATGTCACGATAGTACTTACATCATACCGGTTCATAAGTTCCGAAACCGCGCTATTTTTCCAACCATATTTTTACGAATCCGGATTTATATCCCGATGGTAAACAGAAAAAAATCCCGTCAGGGATGAAATATTTATAGAAAATGTTATGTCCCCTTTCTAATCATTACTGTCCCGGCAGGGACAGTATACTCCATTCCTGGCGGGACTGTTATATCTTATTTGTGTTTATCTTTATTCCGCTCGGTTCTCTGCAAATTAGGAGCCAATCCATATCCCTCCGTTGGATGGGAATTCTTATATCCCCTCTTGGGAGGGGAAATAGGGGTGGGTTTATTCTTGAGTGCATATTTATGTTGTCAAAAATTTTACCTATGATAATTTCTTTCTCATTCCGCCCGGTTCGCTGCCAACGGGAACCCACCCCTACCCCTCCGTCTGAGGGGAATTCGTGTTTATCCCTTGGTAGCTCGCTGTAAATAGGATTATAATAACCAAAGACCTCCGCTCGGTGACTTTACAAAAGGAACATTTTTGACACTGACCGTTGACTTCTGATCACTGACCTCTGACTGCTGACTTTTGCTATCGCCATTATCGTTCCGCATCTTTTCAAACAATAAGAATCACATTTTTTATAAAAAATATTGTATATTATTATTTTCAGATTAATTTATTTAAAACTCAAGTTAAAAATCGGGACGATGGCTACAAAGAAGTTAATCAATCTGACAATTATCCTGCTGCTTTTTGCCTGCGCACCTCAGCAGCGCTGGGCTAAAAAAGCGGACTGGGATGACTTTTCCCTGAAAACCATCCCCGGTCAATCCGATTATCCGGAGGCCGGCGCCGTTATTTTACTGGATAGCGGCGATCTGGAAGTGTCGACCTTTAAGGAAACACCGTTCACCACCTATGACCGCCATCGTGTGGTTAAAATCCTGAATAAAAGCGGCTATCAATTCAGCACCGTCACCATACCCTACGATGCCGGTTCCGAAATCGAATCGATTGAGGCTCGCACCATTGCACCGGACGGCCGGATTACCGTGCTGATGCCCGATAAAATTTATGATATTAATCTGTATCCCCAATACATACTGTATTCCGATCAGCGCGCTAAAATCTTTACCTTTCCGGCTGTCGAACCCGGCTGCATCGTCGAATACCGCTACCGCCTGTCAATCAGAAATCATACACTGGTCCACAACTGGCAGTTTCAGGATTTTGCCCCCTGCCTGATCTCCCGTTTCAGCATGCGCGTGCCGGCGGAATGGAATATCGATTACAATACCTATAATGCCGTCATCGAACCTAAAATTGAGGAAGCGCCGCGCGGTTTCAAAAACAGCTATTTCTGGGAAGCACGTGATTTGCCGGCGATTGAAAGCGAATTCGGCATGCCGCCGCTCAAAGACATGAGTATCCGCTTAACGCTTTCACCGGCGGCATTCGAAAAGTGGGACGATGTGGCAGCGTGGTATCACGGACTGAGCGATCCCATGCGCAAACAAAATGCAGGCATCGCCGCGCTGGCCGATAGTTTAACCGGACAGGTTTCAGACAGCGCAAAAAAAGTAAAAATCCTTTTTGAGTGGGTGCGCGACAACATCCGCTATATCGCCGTTGCCATCGGTATCGGCGGATTTCAGCCCCATGCCGCCGAAGAAGTGCTGCGCAACCGTTACGGCGATTGCAAGGATATGACCACGCTGCTTTGTGCCATGGCCGATGCCGCCGGCATTGACATGCATCCGGTCATCGTTTGCACCAAGCCCAACGGCGCGCTCGATACCAGCCTGGTTTCACCCTATCAGTTTAATCATCTCATCGCCTACCATCCCCTGACCGCCGACAGCGATTTATGGCTGGATGCCACAAAGAAAGGCTGTCCATTCGGACAAATTCCCTGGTACAACCAGGGAACAACGGCACTGATTGTTGAAGATGAAACTTCTTTTTCATTGCGGGACATGCCTTCGGCGCCGCCGTTGGCCAACCTGTCCATCAATGACTACATTATCGATTTGCATGCAGACCTTTCGGCGGATATTTCCGGACATCTTGAATTCTACGGTGCGGCAGCATCGGAAATCAGGCAGCTTTTTCTCTTTAGTAACCGGCAGCACCGGGGAGCATGGCTGGAATCGTTTTTAAATTACCGCTTTCGTGCCGTGAAACTGGATTCATTTACCGTTTCGGGACTTCGGCCGCTTTCCGATCCGCTGAAGGTGGACTTCCGGGCCAATACGCCGCAGATATTGAAACAGAACGGCGATATCTTATTTTTTGATCCTGCAAAAATCACAGCGACTGAGCTCGGACAATATTTTATAAAAGAGGTGCGCGAAAATCCCATTGTGCTGCGTTTCGGATTTACCAATAAAACAAAGATACAATTGACGTTTCCAAACCATTTACGATTACACTGTCCACTGCCGCGCGATTCCCTTGAGACTGACTTCGGCAAGGCGCACTGGCAATGGTCGCAAGAGGGACAAAGTATATCGCTAAGCGTATTTCATTTGTTCAACGACCATCCGATCAGCGCCGGCCGCTACAAAGACTTCAGAGATTTTCTGAGCGAAATGGAAGCGCGTGACGCCAGAAATATTATCTTCAGGCGTAATCAAAAATAACGGCGGCCAATATGAGCCGGATAAATTTCAAAATTATTTTTCTGAATCAATTAATTGTCCTGCTGGCAATTGCCGCATTATTTGTTTTACATGATAAACTGCATGCCAAACAGTATTCATTTAAAAAATACACCCAGGCCTCCGGACTGGCCAGCAACTATATTTTCGATATCATGCAGGATCGCGGCGGATTTCTGTGGATTGCCACAGATCGCGGCGTCAGCCGCTTCGACGGACAAACATTCGGGAATTTTACCAAAAGCGACGGTCTGAGCGCCAATCATGTTTATTGTATTTTTCAGGATGGTAAAGGCGCTATCTGGTTCGGCACTTATGAGGGCGGCGTTGTAAAGTATGATCATCATTCATTCCGGATCATTTCGGAAGCCGACGGTCTGCTGAACAATTCGGTGATGCACATTACACAGGATCATTACGGTCGCATGTATTTCATGACCGAACACGGACTGACTATTTATAAGGATTCCGTGCTGGCTTCATACGAAAATAAAAATCACTTTTCCGGCAATCTTTTTCGCCATCCCTCGGGAAAAATATTTTTTAACCTGGATTCGGATTTGTATACGATTACTCCGCAATCCGGCTCAATGATCCGGCCGCTGAAAGTATCACTTGAACAAAACCAGCAAAGAGGGATCAGCGGGCGCAGCTGGGCCTCACCGCTGCTTTCGGCCAAAAATACACTTTATTATCCCGGTCGCGAGCATGTTCTGGAATTAAACCTTGATCACAAGGGAAATATTCTTGATAAAAAAAGTTCACGCAGAGCGCTGTTTGCCACCCTTGAAGATCATAACGGCAAATTATGGTTTGCCGAACGGTACGGTGTCCGCGTGCTGAACAAGGGTAAGGCGTGGTTCATTTCAAAAGAACAGGGATTGGATCCGGACTACATCGAAGCCCTGTGCGAAGACTATGAGGGCAATATCTGGCTAGGCACCATGGGCGGCGGCCTGTACAAATACAAGGGTGATCATTTAATCCGGATTTCCGAAAAAAACGGCCTGTCATCGGATCTGGTCAACACGATTTTCGAAGATGCAAGTGGAAGGATTTTGGTGGGCAGCGCCCGGGGACTCAGTATCATTGATCATAATTTTGGGATAAAGAATATATCCCTGGCGATTGATCCAAGGGAAATCACCGCCATCAATCAGGATAAAAACGGCAATTACTATATCGGGACTTACAGACATCTTTATGGTCCCTTATCCGCTAAGCTGCAGATAACCGACCGCCGCAGACAGGTTCACGATGTAAACTCAGGTGTATCCTCGATTGTCATTGCCGCTGATAACACGGTCTGGGTCAGTACTTATGGCATGGGTGTCCTGCATTTTAAAGATAATCATACTGAGTCGTTTTCCAGGGCCGACGGTCTGCCCAGTGATGTTATCGAAGAGATTGTATCCGCTAAAAACGCCCTGTGGTTTTTATCCCGCGAACATGGCGCGATCCGGTTCGGGATGGATTCTCTGCAACAATTTTCAACCCGGCAGGGATTGCCCTCCGATGCCGTTTACAGCCTGCTTGAGGAAAGCGACAGCGCTCTGTGGTTCGGCAGCGACCGCGGCATTTGCCGGATATTCGGTCAGCAAATGCAAATTTACGATCAGCGGGACGGTTTGATTGGAAGCTACGTGCCGGGTATTTTTCCTTACCGGGATAAATATCTGATTATTTCCGATAAAGCCCTGCACTTTTTCAAAGATGGAATAATTGAAGTCTGCGCAGGTTCTGCGCTTTTGCCGGATAATAACGTGAGTATTAAACGGGCAATCTTCTCCGCAGATACCCAGACAGTCTGGCTGGCAACCAACGGCGGTGCTATTAAAGTCGATCTGAATCTTGTGGAGCAGCGACGGATCTGGCTGAAAAATCAATATCCCAAAATCATCATCAATGAGGTCAGTTGCGATACAAGCTGTTTATACCGGTATCCTGGTCCAAAAGCAAACGCACCTGCGGAGCCGCCTGAAATCAATGCAGAGCAGAATAACATCCGCTTTACCTTCACCGCACTCAGTTTTCTGGGTGAACGCCCGCCGCGCTACCGCTACCGGCTGCAAAATACCGAGCACAACTGGTCGGAGCCGACTACCAAAAATGAAGTCATTTACAGGAATCTTTCGGATGGTAATTACACGTTTCAGGTACAGGCCATTAATTCCGCGGGGATCGAATCCGAAAAACCGGCGCGCTTTTCTTTCATCATTCTGCCGCCTTACTGGAAACGGGCCTGGTTTTATCTTCCAGTGCTTTTGTTCAGCTTTGCCGCACTGTTTTTGAGCATCTATTGGGGAGCGACGCTGAAGTATCGCCGGAATATTAAGCGCTTAAAACAGGAACAGGCTCTGCGGGATGAACGTCAGAAAACCCGCGAACGCATTGCCGGCGAGCTGCATGATGATGTGGCCTCAACCCTGAGCAGCATCCGCCTTTTCACCGAATCGCTGAAACAGCGTTTGAAAAAAGAACCCGGTCAATCCGAAAAATTGTTGAATCAGCTCGGCGAGCTGACCAGCAACGCCCAGGAAACCATGGAAGAAGTGGTCTGGTCGCTGTCGCCGCATCACGATACCCTGCAGGATTTGATCACGCGCATTAATGATTATGCCAGCGAATTGTGTTACGATAATCAGCTCACCTGCAACATTGATCTGCTGGAAAGTCCCGTTGATTTCAGAATAAGCGAAATCATCCGCAAAAATATCTACCTGATTGTGAAGGAGGCCATGCACAATATTCTGAAACATGCCGGGGCCACGCAGGTTAGGCTAAGGGTTGGGATTGACCGCGGGCAGTTTATTCTTGAGATATGTGATAACGGGCGGGGATTTAACCGGGATTCATTGCCTAAAAAATCAAAAGGGGGACACGGTTTACTTAACATGGAAAAAAGAGCCCGCCAAATCAATGCTGTTTTTGAACTGCAATCCGGCGACAACGGCACCTGCATCAGTCTGTGCAGGGAAATAGCGCAAATGCGTCATTGATATGCGATAGGCGTAATAATAGATTGGATTAAAAAATGTTATGATGAAACATCCATGATTTAGCAAACACACAAAGGCATGATTAAACAGAACCCCCTCCCCAACCCCTCCCCCGAAACATCGGGGGAGGGGTTGGGGAGGGGGGCATCACACTCCCGCCCGGGTGGGATTGTGGTGGGGATTTTAAACAGATGAAAAGCGCATCAAATACAATTAAAGTATCTATCGTCGAGGACCACGACGCCTACCGCGAAGTGATCAGCGATATTATTGCCAATGCCGAAGGTTTTGAGGTTATTGCCGCGTATTCGGCCATTGAGGAAATCACGGACGATATCCTGCAGGCCGACGTTATTCTGATGGATATCGGACTGCCCGGTAAATCGGGTATCGAGGGATTGAAGGAAATTAAACACCATTCGCCGGATACGCACATCATCATGCTGACCAATTACATCGATGATGATAAAATCTTTGAAGCCCTTTCCGCCGGCGCCGATGGTTACCTTTTGAAAAAAGTTTCCACCACGCGTATTCTGGAAGCGATCACCGATACCTATCGCGGCGGGGCTTCGATTACCCCGCTGATTGCCCGCCGCGTGCTGCAAACGTTTAAAATTCCCGTGGATGCCGAAAAAAAGCACGCTAAACTGAGTCCGCGCGAAATCGAGATCCTTGCCCTGCTGGTTCAGGGGCAAAATTATAAAACCGCGGCCGAAGCATTATTTATCAGTCCCGAGACCGTGCGCAATCATATCCGCAATATCTACAAAAAACTTCAGGTGCGCTCACGCTCCGAGGCCGTGGCTCTGGCCATTCGCCAGGGATTGGTTTAAGATTTCCTGTGCGCAATCCTGAGATATTATCCGCAATGATTTAACTATGGCGATCCGTGCGTATTGTTGAATGAAAGAGAACGAAAATTTGAACAAACAATGAAAAAAAAGATTTTATGTCGATTCGTATGAGTTAAATTATCAAATTACAGGATACCGCGAAACAGTAATTAGCGAATAGTAAATCTGTCATACGCATTGTGACTAAAAAGACGTCAATCGGAATATTCATATTTCCCTCAATCCTTCGGGATTACATCAGTTATTTATCCTGTTTCCCTGAATTTCACCCGGCGTTGCTTTAGTTAATTTATCCGGTACCATTTATTATTTTTATAAAGGCAAAAACCTTTTGATAACGTTTTATTAACCGCAATTTTTCCCGCCTTCGCGGGACAAGCGCCCGGTCGTCGCTAAACCGGTTCACCCAAAAGCAC
>CAYXRA010000081.1:4725-18953 GCA_964467525.1 uncultured Calditrichaceae bacterium | reverse complement strand
TGTTTTATACTGCTGCGTATGATGTATAATACCCACACAAAACGACATAGAATCAAAATAATCCCTACTAAAGGCAACATTTTGGGTGTGCGGTATTATTTATCCCGATGGAAGCAAAGAATGCTTAAATTGGATTTATTCGCACTGAAAAATCCTTTAACTTAAATACAGTTGTTCGGACCATTTAAATGATTAGAAAAACAGCTTTCTATTATGGTTTACATTTTATTTTATGGGAGATTGGTCAACGTTTCCAAATGCCGTGGCCGATCATACATTTTCATTGAGCAGCAGCCAGTAAAGTCCCAGCGTTTTGGCGGCTTCTAAAAAATCATTAAAATCAACCGGCTTTCTGACATAACTGTTTGCGCCGTTCTGGTAACTTGAGACCAAATCCTGCTCTTCACGTGATGAGGTCAGTATGACAACCGGTAATAATTTCGTTTTTTCATTGGCGCGAATTTTTCTGAGCACCTCGTGTCCGCTGATTTTAGGCAGATTTAAATCCAGCAATACCACGGCGGGCAATTCATCAGGGTCTTTATCAGCATATGCACCTTTACAGAACAAATAATCCAGAGCCTGTACACCGTCCCGGACAACATCAACCTGATTGGCAATACAATATTTACGGAAGGCGTGCAATGTTAATTCAACGTCATCGGGATTATCTTCAACCAACAGAATTCTTTTCTTAACATCTTTAGCCACTTTATTCACCCTTTCAGATTAGAACAATAATGGAATAACTTAATAAAAGTAACATACAAAAGCTCAAATAAAATTTCAATTTTTTTTATGTGTTTTAGTGCAAAAATACGGACCGGACAATTTAAAATTTATTCTGCTTTTTCTCTGACCAGCGGCAGACTAAAATAGAAACAGGCGCCTTTACCTTCTATACCTTTCGCCCATATATCACCATGATGCCGTCGGATGATACGCTGGACATTGGCCAGTCCGATACCCGTACCGGAAAACTCATCCTGTGTGTGCAGCCGCTGAAAAGGTACAAACAGTTTGTCCTTGTAACAGGGATCAAATCCGGCGCCGTTATCACGAACAAAACAGGTGACCGTCTCATCATCTTGTTCATGCCTGCCGAACTCTATTACAGCCCGTTTCTTTTTTGCAGTAAATTTCCAGGCATTTCCGAGCAGATTGTCCAAAACGGTATGCAGTAATTGTCTGTCTCCCTGAACGATAATATCAGGTTTAATTCTGAAATCGATTTCACGTTTCGGATCATATTTGCTTAGCTCAATACTAATTGTATGTACCAGCTCGCTTAAATTAAGCGTCTCATATTTGAGGGCTTTCCTGCTCAAACGGGAAAGCAGCAGCAGGTCGTCGATCAAAGCGGACATTTTGTTAGCGCCACTATGAATTCTATCAAGATAATGGCTGGCTTTTTCATCGAGTTGATGTTCATAATCTTCCATGAGCAGTTGACTAAAACCACTGATGCCACGCAGGGGCGCCCGTAAATCATGGGAAACGGAATAGGAAAAGGATTCCAGTTCGGCATTCAGGGCCATCAGATTTTTATTGGCTTTTTCCAGTTCATGCCGCGATTCATTGACGTCTTCCAGTAAATAAGTAAGGGCGCGCTGGGATTTCTGTAATTTTTTGGTTTGCGCTTCCAGCGATTTGGTTCTTTCCCCGACCATCTTTTCAAGATTTTCAGAGTAAGCGCGAATTTTGTTCTCAGCCTTTTTACGATCGGTAATATCGGTAAAACTTTCCATAATCCCAACAATCTCTCCGTCCCTGTTTTTAAAGGGCCGTGCTTTAACTATAAAGGATACGGTGCTATCATCCGATAGCTGCTTATTCAACTCATAACTGACGCTTTCTGCGCCCGCAATAATTTTTTGCATCGGGCAATCTTCCCCCTGGCAGAGCACACTGTCGAGAATGTCACTACAAGGCGCATCAACAACCTGTTTATCCTCCACCAGGAAATATTCACAGAACGCCGCATTTACACGCTGAATGCGAAAATCCTTACCGATCAGACAGATTGGCGTGGCAATTGAAAATATCTGATCGACCTCACGCCGGGCTTCCCTGATTTCTAATTCGGCGATCTTACGTCTGCTGATATCCTGGTCGGTGCCATAGAGCCGTATATTGCCGTTATCTTCCCTGTGCTCGGAATGAAAGCGGGTCTGAATATAACGCAGATCGCCGTTTTGGCGCAGCAGACGATATTCCGCTGTGAATTCCCTTTTATCCAGGCGTTGTGCTTCTTCAATCAGCTTTCTGACCCTTTCGCGGTCTTCGGGATGAATGGCTTCCATATAGTTATGATGATTGGGCGACTTGTCCGTCGGTAAATCACGAATCTGATGTTCGTTATCCGACCACCAGCTCTCGCCGCTTTTCAGGTCGGTTTCAAAGTATCCCATACTGCCGATACGCTCGGCCTCGTTTAATCGTCGGAGTGCAACATTAAGCTGCTGCTCGGCGCGCTTGCGCTCGGTTATATCCTCGCCGGAGCTGAGCAAACCAATAATATTTTCATTATGATCTCTGAGTGTTTGATAATGCCAGGCAATAATACGTCTATTGCCGCTTTTTGTTAATATTTCATTTTCATAGTACTCTACGGTTTCTGCTTTACCAATGATGATTTTATCGAATACGCCTTTAACCTCATCTCTTTGCGATTCCGGCAAAAATTGATCAAACCAGTTATGACCGATTATTTCATCTTCATGGTAGCCTAAAATCTGACAGCCCTTTTTATTAATCAATGTAACGCGTTGTTGCCTGTCCAAAGCCAGGAACATCACCGGCGCCATATTCAGATAATTTTCTGCTGTTTCCTTTTCCCGCAGAATTTGTTCGCGGGCCTGTTTCATTTCGGTTATATCCCGGTTCACGGAAACAATGCCGGCCGGTTTGCCAACCGTATCGTAAAGCATGGATACCGAGCCTGAAATATCTATTTCATTGCCGTCCCTTCGGCGATGCCGCACTTCACCCTGCCAATGTCCTTTTGAGGTGAAATCTTTCATTACCTGTTCCAGCGGCAGCGGTGTAAAATCAGACTTAACCAGCTCCCCGAATTTTTTCCCGATAGCTTCGGCAGCTTTCCAGCCATAAATTTTTTCGGCGGCGCTATTCCATGATTTTATCCCAAACTTCATATCCGTGGAAATAATCGCATCGGAAACGCTGTCCACCAGATCGGCCTGATATTTGAGTTGCTGCTGCAACTCCTTTTCTTCATTAATGATCCGGAAAAATACGGAAATACCGTCCTTAAACGGATACACATTAACACGATACCAGCCGGCATAAGGCGCCTGGCCGAGATAGGTTTCAAAAGCCTGCGGTGTATTTTCCTTTAACGCTTGTGTATATTTTTCATCAAAAACGGAACCTTTCGCTTCGGGGAACGCCTCCGTAAAAATATGCTTACCAATAGTTTCCGATTTTTTACGTCCCAGCAATTTTTCCGCGGCCCGGTTGAAATACGTAATTTCCATTTTTTCATTGAGACTGAAAAAGCCGTCGCTGAGACTTTCCAGTATCGCATCCAGTTTCTGATTACTTTCCTGTAAGGCCTGCCGGGCGCGCACCCTGTCGCTGATATCGATGATGATACCTTCATAATGGGTAATATCCCCCCGTTCATCGCGTCTGATCACCGTACTATCTTCAACCCATTTTATCTTTTTATCCCTGGTGACAATCCTGTAAGGTTCATACTGAAAGCGATTTCTGTTCGGATCGGTGCTGTATTTTTTAACTTCAGCTTTAACCCGATTTAAATCCCGTTCATGAATGATATCATCATAGCTGATGCGTTTTTGAATAAAATCTTCAGCGGCGTACCCGAATAAATACTTTACATTTTCTGAAACAAATTCAGCAGGCCAGCCTTTTTTGTTCTGCCAGAGGAAAGCCACTGCGGGACTGCGTTCGATGATATCGTTAGCCGACTGCAACTGTTGCTGTATTTTACGCGCCTCGGTAACATCGTAAGAAATACCAATAATACCCATGAGTTGACCATGCTTATCCAATACCGGACTATCGGACACATGTGCTAAAAACAATGTGCCGTCTTTTCGTTTTACATGAAACTCCCCGCTCCAGCTTTTTCCTTGCAATAATTTATCCATGATTGCTTCGGCTTCTTTTTTACCGGTGTCCATAGGCGTGACATCGATAATATTTTTGCCTAAGACTTCGCCTGCTTCCCAGCCGTATAATTTTTCCGCAGCCTTACCCCAATAATTTATTTTGCCGGTATTATCGGTAGCAATCACGGCCTGTCCGACGGAATCGAGCATTTCAGCCTGAATTCGGATTTTTTCTTCAGCTACTTTTTCTTTATTAATATCCGTAACGGTCAGTAAAAGCAATTGCCCATATTCCGATTCGGAAACGGTTTCCGGTGGCTCACTTCTGCTGGCCCTCAGGCTTACATGGATTTGGCCGCCCTCATGAACGGGCATTCGCACCTCGACCGATTTACCCTGCGGCTGTTTAAAAAATGCCTTAAAGCGGGCAAGAAATATATTTCGGTCGTCAGGAAGTATGAAATTAGTTAGCGGTTTATTAATCAGGTCCGAGATGTCCAGGTTTAACATATCGGAAAGCGTCAGATTTACCTGGTTAATAAATCCGGATGCATCAAGGGTAGCATAGCCTACCGGCGCCTGATGGAACAGTTCGAGATAGCGGCTACGCGATAATTCAATATTCCGCTGTGCCTGACGCAACTGTTCATTTTGCAGCTCCAGTTCCACCTGATGCACTTCCAGTTCGTGGATCAGTTTCGCAGTATCTTCGCTGGACAGGTCGTGTGGCTTACTTTTTTTATTTTTTACAATTTGTTCCGCCGTTTTTCTTAGCTGAGAAGGCTTGTTCTGATCACCCATGTAGCTTAACCTTATAAATTATGTGACTCTGTCATGCGGTTTATGAACCGTTATTCTTCTTTAATTATGTTCTCTAATTTTTCAACTTTTTCGCGAAGCTCTTTAATCCTGAACTCGCGGTTGATGAAAAGCTCATGATATTTTTCCAGTTGTTCATTCTGTTCTCTGAGCTCCTGATTAATTTTTTCCAGTTCTTCGGTGCGTTTTTTGACTATTTGTTCAAGACGCAGGTGATGTCTTTGCAGTTCACTTTCGGTATTTTTGCGGTTGCTGATATCGCTGATAAACCCTTCCAGATGTTTTAATTTGCCTCTGTCATCATAAATTCCGAGCCCGCGTTCCCAAAGCCATTTCCAATCACCCGGTTTAGTTATAATTCTGTATTCAATTTCAAATCGTTCTCTTTTTTCCACTGCCTTTTGTACGGCATGCCAAACATAATCGCGGTCATCCTGATGTATTAACTTTCCGTAAGCAATTTCACGGCTGTGTTCCAGGGCTTCTTTTTCATATCCGGTCAGTTCACGGCAGCCGCCGCTAACAAATATCATTTCGAAGTCGGGGTTATTTTTACATCGGTAAACCATCCCCTGGATGTTGCCAATTAATGTGGTCAGGGCGCGTTTTGATTCCTGCAATTCAAGAAGCGCTTCTTTACGTTCCGTTATATCCTGGGCAATGCCTTCATAAGCAATAACCTCTCCCTGCTCATTTTTTTTGCAGTAAGATTCACTTTGAACCCAGATTATCTTTCCGTCCGGGCGCTGCACGCGATGATCGATCATAATCGGAACGCCTTCTTTCACGGCCGATTCGATAACAATTTTCCAGTCTTTTTTATCATCGGGATGTACAAGCTGACAGGCAAGATCGAATGATGGTGTTTGCTTTTGCAACCCGAAAATCCTGAACAGGCCATCGGACCAGTAAACGGTATCGCTTTTTAGATCCCAGCGCCAACTGCCAATATTGCCCAGTTCCTGGATTTTCTTAAGTTCTGATTCGGTTTCTTCCAGAGCGGTTTTGCACGCTTCCGGTTGTGAAATGAGGTCGGTATCCTCTTTTTGGGCTGAAGTTTCAGTTTTGTTTTTTTTCCGCATAATCCTCACTTAAGGTTTTAAATGATTGTTTTGCTGCTATGCCTCCAAACATTTCTGAAATGACTTTTTTAATATGCCGGATCTGATACACCTTCAAATAACTTATACGATCCGGCAGTACCAAAAACAAACTTAATCAAACTCCGAGCTCAGAATTTCAGGGATTTTTGCCATCAGCATTCTGTAATTGAAAGGCTTTTCGATAAAACCGGACAGCCCTTTTTCCTACAGATCGGATGATATTTTTTCCTCGTCATCCGCGACCAATACTCTGTGCATATTTATTCCTTTTCAGTCTGCCCGGATGAATCAGCCACCGGGAGCAGAATCATAAATCGGCTGCCTTTGCCCGCTTTCGATGCAACATCGATAAATCCCTGATTACTCCGGACGATGCCCATCACTGCGGCCAGACCCAGACCCCGGCCAAAAAATCCCGTGGTAAAAAAGGGATCGAAAATCTTAGGCAAATTTTCTTCGGAAATACCCCTGCCGTTATCGGATAATTCCAGCTTGACATATCGACCGTCCTGCACATTTTCATGAATATATTTTCCGGGCAGTGCATTGCTTTGATAATAAGCGGATGCTGTTCGAATGCGAATTTTGCCTTTTTTATCCCCGATCGCTTCAACTGCATTTTTTACCAGATTCATAATAACCTGACGTATTTGCAAAGGATCGGCGATTATCTTTCCAATATCTTCCTTTAAATCAAATTCGAAGGCGATGTGGCCGGGAGCCGATATCTCGATTGTCTTCCTGATTTCGTTAATGAATTCAGTCAAATTGATTTCAATTGTGGACGTTTGCCCCTGGCCCGCATAAGCAAGCATGCTTTTTGTTATTTTGTTGGCCTTTTTGGCCGACTGAATAATTCTGGTTATAAGCTTTTTTAGTTTATCGTTTTCTTCACATTCAAACAGCGCCATATCGGCATTACCGATAATTATTTGCAGCAGATTATTGAAATCATGTGCCATACTGCCGGCCATGAGTCCGAGGCTTTCCATCTTTTGCATTTGCAGAATATGCCGATTTAAGGCCTGCCGTTCTTTTGCCAGACGTTTTGATTCGGTGACATCACGTAAAATGCAGTGGATCAGCAGATTTTCACCCGATGGATCCGTTGCGGTTTTTCCATCGACTTCGGCAATGATATGGTGTCCGTCTTTACGGTTCAATTCGAGCGTTTCGGTCTTTAATGTTTGCGATATTTTACAATCCGCAAAGATTCTTCTGAAACGGTCTTTTTGTGTACCAACCAGCAGAGCTTCGAATTTTTTTCCGATGGCTTCGTTTCGTGAATAACCCAGCAAATGTGTCCAGGCGTCATTTACCTCAATAATACGGCCATTTTCATCCAGCGACTGGTATGCGAGAGGCGACGACTGATAAAGCAGGCGGAATTTCTGTTCACTGGCACGCAGAGCTCTTTCCGCTTTGATAATTCTGACTTTGGCCGAAATACGCGCCGCCAGTTCCTTGTTCGATATGGGTCTTGTGATATAACCGTCGGCACCGCCATAATCCAGACCGGCGGTCTGATCTTCCGATGATATCCGCGTAGCAGACAGCAAAACGATAAAAGTAGATTTTAATTCATCATCGGATTTTATCTTTCTGCATACATCGAGACCGCTAATATCGGGCATATCAACATCAAGCAAAATCATATCCGGCCGGTGAATGCGCGTCATCTCGAGAGCTTCTTCACCATTTGCCGCTTTCAGAACGGAAAAACCGATTTTGCTTACAATACGCGCCGTTGCCCACAAAAGATTGGGATCGTCATCAACGACTAAAACGCTTATATTTTCTTTCATCATCAACTCATCTTTTTCTATATCCAAAACTAATGCAACCAACAAAATTACTTTTTCGATAAAAGGGATTTGGAATAGTATGTATTTTTGATTTACAATATATTCGGAATAGACACATAAATATTTAGCAACTTAATTGAATATCAGATTAAAGTTATAATAAACCCAAAACTGATACAAACTATATTTTAAAATCCAACGAAACAGTAGCTAACCTGAAAAATTCACCTTCTGTTTAAACTGTTGCACATTCACAGCACCCCCCTTGGATTACTCCCACAAAAAGTGGTGGCTTCGCCACAGGTTACGCTCATTTGACTCCATGACAAACAGGCAATTATCATGATTGGAACCTCTCATCCTGTTAGATTGTCCAGGCTTTGCCTGGCGCACCAAAGATCGCAAAGAAATTTAACTCAATCCGGATACGGATAATTTTTCCTTCGTGAACCTGGGCGCACCATGCGTTCTTTTGGGTTTTAAAAACACCCGCTGTATATTGATTTAAAAGATCCTATCCATTGCACGACTGGATATTTTTTAATAAGTTTGCCATTGTTTTATTAGATGTTTCACTAAAACACAGACCCGAAGATGATTGCAGGGATTTTACTGGCGGCTGGCGAATCATCGCGCATGGGCGAGCCGAAAGCGCTGTTAAATTACCAGGGCGCCACCTTTATCGATTCCATACTCAATAAGTTTGTTGAAATCAGTTGCGAGCCGATTATCACCGTGCTCGGCTCGGCGGCGGAACTGATCTGCAAACAAACCCGGGTTGATTCATTCTTCTGTTTCCAGAACCCCAATCCCGAAGAAGGTATGCTGTCCTCATTGAAAATGGCTATCGAACAACTACCGCCGGAAACGCAGGGCTTTATCCTGTGCCTGGTCGATCATCCGATGGTTAAACAGGAGACCTACCAATCGATTTATCTTATGGCGGCGCACAATCCCGGACAAATCATCATTCCCGAATTTATGGGCAAGCGCGGTCACCCGGTCTATTTCGGTAAGCCCTATTTCGATGCTATTCTAAAGGCGCCGCCGGATCAGGGCGCGCGTGTCGTCGTGAACAGCAATCCGGAAAATGTGATTTATATGCCCGTAGATGATGAAGGTATTTTGAAAGATATCGACACACCTGAGGCGTTTAAGAAATTTATGCAATAGTTTTGCATTGATTAAATTACCTGGCAAAGGTCGCAAAGTAAAGAATTGATTTTGTTGAACGTATTAATCACACGAGAAATCAATCACGGATTATGGAATGATCTTAATTAAATATCTTTTTTTTGCGAACTTTGCAGGCTTAACGTGATTTTCTTTTTGAATGCTAAAGAATAGGAGTATTCCGTTGATTCAAAAAATTACACTACTGCTGCTTCTTTCCTTCACCGCCCCGCTCATCGCTCAATATACCGCGGTGGGCAGCGATTCCACCATTGATATCATCACCTGGAATATTGAAAATTTTCCAAAGGACGGCCAGAACACAATCGACGAAGTCGCCCAAATTGTCAGCGATCTCGATGTCGACGCCATCGCCGTCCAGGAAATCGCCGATACCAATGCTTTCAACAACCTGCTCGCCCAACTGCCCGGCTGGGATGCCCGGCTATCTCCCCACGAATACAGCGGCGGCGACTACCAGAAAGTCGGCCTGCTTTATAATACCAACGTGGTCACCGTGAACGGCTATCAACTTTTGTTCGAAGACGACGGCTATGCCTTTCCCCGTCCGGCGATGGAACTCGACGTCATCATCTCCGAGGGAACGCATACCTTTGATTTTAAAATGATCGTGGTGCATCTCAAAGCCTACGAGGGTGAGGAAAACGAGGCGCGCCGCCGGGCGGCTATCGACAGTCTGAAAAACTATATCGATTCGCAGGTAGCGCAGAATGAGGAAAAAGATTATATCCTCACCGGCGATTTTAACGACCACCTGGAAGATCCGCCAGAAGATAACGTCTTCACGGTCATGCTGGACGACACAGCCCATTACGAATTCTTAAGCGAACCACTGGTTGGTTTCTATGGAACTTACATCGGATACAATGAACCGGACCTGATCGATCATACCATCATTACCGATGACGCCCGCAGCGAGTACGGAGACAACGGTTACACGGAAGCCCTCTATCTCGATTATCAAAACAGCGATTACGAAGCGACTGTTTCCGATCACCGCCCGCTTTATTCCCAGTTTGCTTTTCAGAATCAATCATCAAAAAAAATTATCCCCATTGCCGATATTCATACTGAATTTGCGCAGTACAACGGACAGATTGTCAAAGTGAAAGGCGTCATCACCATAGGCGCCGGGATATTCAGTCCTAACTATACTTCTGCCTATGTGCAGGATGAATCCGAGGCCGGCCTGCATATTTATTACAGTGATCATGTAATCAGCGATCTGGAGCAGGGCGTACTGACGGAAATCACCGGTCAGGTGATCGATTATAACGGTCTGCATGAGCTGGACTACCAATCGCATACTATAATCGGTACATCCCATCCGCTGCCGGAGACGATCTTGATTTCAACCCAGTCAATCAACAATACCGATGAAAATCCCGGTCGCTGGATCGAGGTAAGCGGTGAAATCGAGTCCATATCCGACGGGCCGCACATCAACATGCAGATCAACGACGGATCGGGCAGCGGCAAATTGTACCTTGATCCGGACGCCGGTCTGGATGTCAGTGATTTCAGTGTCGGCGACTGGATTAAAATCACCGGTGTTAAAACGGTTTATAATTATGAAGGACAGGCCCAGCCGGGTTATCAGTCCGACATAGAAAAAACCAATCCCTCGGCGATTACTTTATTGTCCAAACCGGAAAAAGCGGCCAGGTTCCTGAGTTTTCCCAATCCCTTCAACCAATCGATAAAGATTGTGTTGAATTTGCCCCGTCAAAGTTATGTTAAACTTATGGTCTTTGATCTGTATGGGGCGCTGGTCTGCAAAGTCGCCGATCAACAGTATTCAGACGGACTGCACCAATTTATCTGGGACGGACGCAATGTTAGGGGTGAAATCGTATCGTCCGGTATTTATCCGATCGTTTTATTTATTGACGGGGAAATGCGCGCCGGCAGGCTGTTGCATTTATTGAAGTGATTAGTCAGCGGGGATTGGATTTAGCTGACCGCGAGTTTGAGCAGTTTCTGGTTTTGGTGAACGGCGTCTTTTTCTTTCACATAAACCGATTTTACCGTGCAGTCGCAGGGCGCTTTGATAATGTTTTCCATTTTCATGGCTTCCAGAATTAACAGGGTTTCACCGGATTTAACCTGCTGACCATCTTTTACCTTCACTTTTACCACCAGTCCGGGAATCGGCGCTTTAATCTCCTGCTCGGCGGCACCGCCGGCTGCGCTTTTAACCAGTTGTTTCAGGCGCCGTTTTTTCTCGTCCTCAACCTGAACGGGGAAATAGGCACCGTCGATTCGCACCTGATAGAGGCCGTCGATTATGCCGATCTGAACCAGAAAGGCCTTATTATCTTTGATCAGCGAATAACGGCCGTTACCCAGGTCCGCGATATCATAATCAATTGCTTTTTCATTTTTCATAATCAGCCGCTGTTCGGCATTTTCGACCGCTTCAAACTCAAATTTGGCATGCGGGGTTTCTGCGAAAATTTTCATTGTTTCCTCAGGTTTTTCCGACGATGGCTTAATTTCCAGTTTGCGGCGACGGATTGATTTGTATTGCCCTTAGTCAATTTGTGTTTATTCTTTTCCATCACTTGATGCAGGGCGGCGCTAAATCCGGCCAGTTCGGCGGCATCTTTATTCGCTTCGAAGAGATAATCTTTCTGCCGTTCAATAAACATAGTCGTAAATTGCCCGCTACGGAAACTGTCATTTTCAAGCACGCGGATCAGAAAGGGTATCGTCGTTTTGATGCCGGAAATCTCGTATTCGCGCAGAGCGCGGAGCATGCGCCGGATGGCATGGTCGCGGTCATTGCCCCAGGCGATAAATTTCGAAATCATCGGATCGTAATAAAGGGAAATCTCACCGCCCTGGGTCACGCCGCTGTCTTCACGGATGCCGGGCCCGTCGGCGGCGCGTAAAAAATATATGATTCCCGGTGAAGGAGCAAAATTATTTTCTGAATCTTCGGCATACAATCGGCATTCGATGGCATGCCCCCAGAATTTTTCCAGATTGCCTTCCGGCGTCATTTTTTCGCCGGCGGCGATCCGTAACTGTTCGCGCACCAGGTCCAGTCCGCTGACCATTTCCGTAACCGGGTGTTCCACCTGCAGTCGCGTATTCATTTCCAGAAAATAAAATTTGCGGTGTTTATCGACCAGAAATTCAATGGTGCCGGCGTTGACGTAATTACAGGCCTCGGCGGCTTTGATTGCCGCCGCGCCCATTTTTGCGCGCAGGGCATCGTCCAGTAATGCGGAGGGCGATTCCTCGATGATTTTCTGGTGCCGGCGCTGGATCGAGCATTCGCGCTCGCCGAGATGGATGGTTCGTCCGTGGGCATCGGCCAGAATCTGAAATTCAATATGGCGCGGTTCCTCTACGAATTTTTCGATGTAGATTGAAGCATCGCCGAAGGCTGCTTTGGCTTCGCGGGCCGCCCCTTCGACGCCCTCGATAAAGTCCGCCTCCTTTTCAATCAGTCGCATCCCTTTTCCGCCGCCGCCGGCCGCCGCTTTGATCAGAACCGGAAAGCCAATATTTTGGGCTATTTTTAGCGCCTCATCCCGATCCTCAATGGCCTGCTCAGTTCCGGGGATTATGGGTACGCCGTGCTTTTGCATCAACTGCCGGGCGGCGGTTTTATCGCCCATCAAAGCGATTGCCCCGGCCGGCGGTCCGATGAATTTTATTTTTTCAGCTTCAACTTTTTCAGCGAATGCCGCATTTTCCGCCAAAAATCCGTAGCCGGGATGAATGGCCCCGGCGCCGCTTTTGCGGGCAATTGTCAGAATTTTCTCCTGATCGAGATAGGTTTCCCGGGAAGTGACGCCGCCGAGAGCATAGGCTTCATCTGCAAAATAAACAAATGGACTCTTGCGGTCGACGTCCGAAAATACCGCTACCGTTTTGACACCCATTTCCCGGCAGGTGCGCATGATGCGCAGGGCAATTTCACCGCGATTGGCAATCAGCACTTTTTTAAACATTATTGTTGTTTCTTTCTAAGATTAACGGGTACACAAATCAATATAGCTTTTGAGGAGAATGAAATCAATACAATTAAGTCCTTATCGGGAATTTAGTCATTCGTAGCTGATTAGAAAAATTAAATATATCATAATCCCTCCCGGAGCGTTGCGACGTATTACGGCGTGCTGGGCCGCCTTCCTATCAGGGCCGCCCCGGGGGATGGAGAGGATAGGGTGAGGTTCCTTCAAAATATTGAATCCTTTCAGGGTTTCTCCGTTCTTTGATCATTTCCACGGGGCGTTACCCCGGACTACAAGAATTAACCTCGTTTTGGTCTCATTAACAAAAATCAGAGTAAGAACAGGCTATAATCCTTGTGTAAATAAAACATCAATTTAGGTTTTCAACATTTTCATTTTTGGGCGGAATGACTTGAAACACTGATCATACTTTACTAAAATAGAACTGATTTGTATGTTTTATAATATTGCGAAAGAAATCATATTATAATGAGACAATAAATGAAGATAATGAATGCAGATCGGGCAGTGGCTGATATTACAAAGTTACGATATTATTGTTTAAACAAACAACATCCGGGGGGAAAACACAAAGCACATCTATTTGAGAATACATTTGGACTAACAGATGTAGATGCGGAAGAACTTAGGGATACACTTTTAGAAATTGTCAGATCATATGATGCAACAGAGGGCAAACATGATCAATATGGGAAACGATACATCATAGATTTTATCATGGAGAGACGAGACAAAAAAGCAACGGTTCGAAATACATGGATAATCAGAAACCATGAAGATTTTCCCCGTCTGACTAATTGTTAGATAATGAAGAATAAGGAGCATCAATAAATGAACAATTCAATTTACAAGCGTGTTTAATGGCGGCCGGGATGGATTATTCGTCGGTCTGGGCATTGGATTGGCTTCGGGGTTTTTACTTGGGTATAATCAGCCACTGGAAAGTGAAGATTTGCCACCCAGGGAACTAATAGTATATTTTGACTCCATAATCGGCGGGATTGCCGGGGCAGTTATCGGGTTCACCGTTGGTTTGATTTTAAGAAAAAAGGAAGTTTACCATTTTGAAAATCAGAGCGTAAGTAAGTGATAAGACTTAGTGTTCATAGATTCTTACTTGCGAAATCTGAGCGTGTATTTCTGACTTTGCCAACTCCCCCTCCCCCGCTCGCGGGAGAGGGGAAGCAAGGGGTGGGGGGAAGGAGATTTTTTAGCAGTTTT
>CAYXRA010000081.1:0-4625 GCA_964467525.1 uncultured Calditrichaceae bacterium | reverse complement strand
ATCCTGCTCGGGCGGGACAAATATTTTTGGCTATATTTTATGTCATTGCAGGCAATACTGGCGCTTCATGGAAAATTCAACTATCTTGATATGATCTTGAACTTTCTATTGCAGATCAGAACCATTGAGCAAAAAATAAAACATTTCCCATCTTTACCCAAAATCATTTTTTGTTTAATTTCCCGCAGTCTGAAACGATGAGTCGTCAAATTTTGTGGATTCAATTTCTATGAATATAGCATCCGATAATGTGAATATATCGATGTTCATCTTGCTGCTCCTTTTTGCCGTCTGCGGTGAAAGCCGGGCGCAGGCAAAAAAATATTATTTCTACTTCCCTGAAAAGCAATACGGTTCGGAATTGCACTCCACGCCCTGGTCGCTTTTTGTCAATGGCGGATTCGATGTGCTCCGTAACGGCGGGCACGAAAATAACGGCGAGACGATTAACATTTTCAAACTGGACTATAAACAGGGTTTCACCAATGTTTGGGATAATATTACCAGTCCCGCTTACCACATCAATAAATACGGCTGGAAACGATTCTTGAAGAATGAGGTTTTTCCCAGCAGCCTCAATGTGAACGAAGCACAGTGGGTTCCCAATTACGGTCACCATATTTTAGGCAGCGGCATGCTCTACGTGCGTATGGCCGGGTGGTTCGATTATCACGACTATCGTTACCCATATTTTCTTTCCATGCTAACCACCACTGCGTATCAGGCGCTTAATGAAGCACTGGAAAACAATCACAGTAATAAAACCAACGTCGATCCGATCGCCGATTTACTGATTTTTAATCCGTTGGGATTCCTGGTCTTCAGTTTTGACGGTGTGAAACGTTTCTTCTCTGAAACGATTCAAATGTACGACTGGTCGCTGCAGCCTGTTTTTAATCCGTACAATTATTACCTGGAAAATGCCGGTCTGCAATTTGTTTTTAAATATCAGCCATCGTTCAGCAGACGATACGGCTTGTTCTTTTATTACGGGATATACGGCATCGGCGGACTGAGTTATCGCTTTGATGATGGCGCGCACCTCTCGGTCGGCGCCGGTACGGTGGTCAATCGCCTCAATGAGAACATCATCAACAATTCACGTATTATTACACCCATCACGGACGGCGCCCTGGGTATTTTTTATGACTGGAATCACTCGTTGATGACTTCGGTTCTGATCACCGGACCACGCTTATATAACGCACGTATTAATATTTATCCGGGATTTTTCAGGCTGGGATGGTTCAGGCCCGGGTTTTATCTGGCTTTCGGTGAATGGGATCGCTTTGTTACCGGATTCTCACTGGTACACTTTCCGGTTGGATTGCTGGGTGGGTCAGATTAAAAAAAGGCCCCCGGAAACTGAATCCCGGAGACCTCTGTTTGCATTACTTCTCAGAGCTGAAGGGGCGTTTAGATTCTTACTTGCGAAATCTGAGCGTGTATCTCTGACTTTGCCAACTACCCCTCCCCTGTATCCCGCCCGGGCGGGAAGCAAGGGGTGGGGGGATGGATAATTTTTAGCAGTTTTATCCCGCTCGGGCGGGATAAATATTTTTGGCTAGTCTTGAATCACATATTTATCCGGATCAGGCCGGAATTTGGGAGTATTTTTATGATAAGAAAAGCGGCGCTTTTTATCCTTCTGATCGCGTTAGTTTATCCGATATGCGCGGAAGCCAAAGATTATTTCCAGCAAAAACTGCTTTACAAAATCGACGCCAGATTAATCGCCGCCGGAAATCAGATCCGCGCGACTCAGGATCTGGTTTATATTAATAATTCGCCCGATACACTCAAAAAAATCTATTTTCACCTTTATTTCAATAAATATCGTAAGGGCGCTTACATGCAAAACAGGCGCCGTCCATTCCAGCGCGGCTATATCGAAATACTGTCCGTTCAGGAAGAAGGCCGGGAAAACCAAAATTTCATCGTCGATTATACCTTGATGGACTTGGTCCTGCACGAGCCGATCCTGCCCGGCGACTCGGTGCGTTTTAAAATCAAATTTACCGCGCAGTTGCCCCCTTCCAGCGGCCGCTACGGGGCGATGGATCAGCATGTGGATGCGGGAAACTGGTACCCCGCGCCCGTGGTGTACGATAAACATGGCTGGCACCTGCATCAGCACATCGATAATGAGTTTTATCAGGAATGGGCCGATTACCGTGTTAATCTGCGCGTGCCCGCGGGCTATGTGGTCGGGGCGACAGGCAACCTGCTCAATCCCGCACAGGCGCTGAAGGACACCGCTGCAGCGATTAAAAATCAGCGCTTTGATAATCCGGATGATACGACAACGACCCTGTGGCAGTTCGAGGCAAAGATGGTACACGACTTCGCCTGGACCGCCGATCCAGATTATGTTTTGCTGCGGAATGAATGGAACGGCATCACCCTGAATGTGCTGGCCATGAGCGATAATGTCGATAACTGGCGCCAAATTACCGACTGGGGCGCCGACGCCCTGAAATTTCTGTACGAAAATTTCGGCGCCTATCCCTACAAACAAATGACTATCGCCGATACCTACATCCGCGCCGGCGGCATCGAATATCCAAACATTGTTTTTATCAACACCAGTATCGGACCGGATTATTCACTGAATCATTTCCGGGCGCTGGTGATTCATGAAATGGCCCACAACTGGTTTTACGGACTGCTGGCCAGCAATCAAACCGAGGATGAGTGGCTGGACGAGGGTTTCACCACCTATGCCGAAGTGCGCTGCATGGAAGCCCTGTTCGGCAGGTACGACAATTATCATTACAACCGCAATACCTGGCTTTCGCGCTGGTTTTATGTGGAAAACGACGACCGCCGCGATAATGCCCTCGAATACCTGTGGTGGACCAAATCCGGCGATGAACTGGACCCGGTCGATTATATGGCCGATTATTTCCGCGATGGGGTTTATACTTCCCAGTATGCCAAAATGAATAATATTCTGTTTATGCTGGAATATGTATTGGGCGATTCCGTTTTTCAACTGGGCATGCTGAATTATTACGAGCGCTGGCATTTTAAACATCCCGGTGCGCAGGATTTTATCGCTGTAATGGAAGAAACCTGCGGTTATGAACTGGACTGGTTTTTCGAGCAGTGGCTCAGAAGCACCCGCCAGCTTGATTACGCCGTGGAAAGCGTCAGCGTTGAAAAACTGGAAAATCACGCCGTGCGTCCCTACCGGGCGGAAATTATTCTCAGCAACAAGGGCGACATCTTTATGCCCCTGAATCTGGATATTACCCTGGCTGATGGGACTACAGAGCGTATGCGCATTCCGGTCAGTCCCTATCACAGTGCTTACGAAGAACGGCCCCGCCTGCCCTACTGGCATTTTACCCAGGAGAATTACCGCGCCGAATTACTGCTCAAACAAAAGATCGATTATGTTGAAATTGATAGCTCGCTGCGCCTGATGGATGTAAACCGGCTCGATAACCGCAGCGGTCTGCTGCCGCCGATGCAGTTCGTATTCATGCGCCCCCAGTCCGCCGCGCCGCCGCTGGATAAGTATCTGTGGGAAATATGGCCGATCGCTTTTTATAATGATTATGATAAAATAAAAATCGGCTTAAAATTTAAGGGCGGTTATCTGGATACCGATCATCTGTTTACGGCCCGTTTCTGGTATAAAACCGCTTACGGCGGCGGCGATACAGATTTGCGCTACAAACATCCCACCGGCTGGCCGGGCAGGCGCTCCTGGTTTAAGCTGCGCGGTTATATTCTCGACGGACATCAGGGCGGACAGGTAGCGCTTAGCAAGCAGATCAACAAAAGCGGTCGTCAGGAGCCTTTTTATCGCCTGCAGATTGAACTGAACGCAAACCACATGTACGGCGAGCAATACCAGACCGTTCCCTGGACCAAGGGTTATCTCAATACGCTGATTTTATCCTGGGAACGGAATCTGGAACGGTACTGGAAAAGTAACAGCCGCATTAAACTGCATTTGCGAAACTCTGTTTTTGGCAGTAAATACAGCTTTTCCCAGACGGAACTGAACTGGCACAAACAGTTGATGTCCGTCCGCCATAATTTCGAGCTGCATCTGAAATTCCGCGGCGGATACAGCGAGGGACGGGTGCCGGCACAGCATCTGTTTGCCCTCAGCGGACTGAACGGCTGGCAGATTTTGAACGAGCCCTTTTATCGCAGCCGGGGCATCATGCATTACACGCTGTTCAGAAAAGGCTATTTTTATGCTACGGACGGGGCGCAGGTGCGCGGCTACGGACTCTATCCCGACGACACCCCGCTTTACGGTGAAAAAACACTGATCCTGACCAGTGAATTGCTGATGCCCAATCCGCTGGAGTTTACGCCGATACCTTTGATCCGCAATCTGAAACCGCGCGCCTTTCTGGATATCGGCCAGGTCTGGGATCATAACTTCCCTGCTTACCGCAACTTTCGCAAAAGCGCCGGCTTTTCATTTGTTTATGATGCATTCTACTGGATCAATTTTCTGATTCCCATCGAAAACGTGCGCTTTGATTTTCCGGTTTGGATGAGTCACGTTCCGGAAGGCGCGAAACATAATGCCTGGCGCTGGCTGATTTCGGCAAAATTTGACCTGGAATCTTTTTGAGGGCTTGTTGGGATCATAGCAG
>CAYXRA010000080.1:0-19328 GCA_964467525.1 uncultured Calditrichaceae bacterium | reverse complement strand
CATTTGTCTAAATAAAATTGATGAATATTAAAATTAAAGTTATAAAGTAATATTACGATAATTTGGTTGGTACTGTCCTCCATGTAATTAAGAAATTAAAAGGCGGAAAAATGCGTCTTTATCTCCGCTAAATAAATTTTAAAAGGAATTAAATTTAGTGCAAACAAGTTCAAATTACATAGAAAACCTTAATAAAAAACGGGTGATCGGTCTAAATCAACAAGGAGGATATATGCATAACAGTAATATTGAAATTATGTTAAAACGAATTAAGGAAACAATTAAGGATTTTAATCTCAAAGATGGTGACATTGTCACTTCCTTCGACGAGTTCCATAATATTCGCGTTTCCCCCTATCGCGTTACCATGGAAATCCGGTTCCCCGACGGCATCGATAAAGCGAAAGAATAAGTCTGCTTCAGATTTCCTGTTCGCCTAATTATTACCCCAAGTTCAATGCCTGAGCCTTTCAGGTATTCGTTTTCTATTTTCTTTTTTTAAATATAGTCGTTCGTAAATGATTTTCGCGGGCGCAGTTAGATTATCGCTTTGTAAATTATGCGCTATCTGTTTTTTTCTACATGTACCAATTTTTAATGTCCGGCCGTTTTACGGTTTGATATACTTTAATTTAATATTGGTTTGTGTTGATTTGTGCGGGTAATTATTTAAACATAGCTTTGTCCGAAGTATCCTCTGCAAAAGTCCGCCCGTCTGTCCGGTTCTCTAAATCAACAAGGTCGCCGTAATCAGATATTTCGTGTTTTAGCGGTAATTTTTCCCAGACCACGAAAGGACTAAAACACTAAATCCCACTAATTTTTTTTAGTGTCTGTTTTGCACCAATATGTTAGTGAATTCCTTCAGGATTCCCGGATGATGAGATTATTTGTTACCCGGCGTTGCGCCGGCGCTTGCCCCCGGCTACTGAAGTTTAACCCCAATGGGGTGTTTATGATGACAGGCCCGAAACATTAATGACACATTGAATGCTCTTTTATTGCTGCGCATTATGATTTTCATTACCCACACAAAACGGCATAGACCCTTAATATTTTATAACAAAATTCGGGCGGGAAATCCGGAGCACATCCCGCCCAAACTAATGAATTAAATATTTGGACCGGCGTTATGCACGGCTTCAGAGACGAATTCCTTATATTCCGCAAAATGCTCTTTGAATTGCCCGGCGAGGTCTTTGGCCTTCTTATCGTAAGCATCCTTATCCTCCCAGGTATTGCGCGGATTGAGCACTTCTGTCGGGACGCCGTGACAGGCTTTCGGGATCATCAGTCTGAAATTCGGTTCTTCGGTAAATTCCACGTCATCCAATTTGCCGTTCAAAGCGGCGTTGATCAGCGCCCGGGTATAAGCGATGGAAATGCGATGCCCCCTGCCGTAAGGTCCGCCCGTCCAGCCCGTATTAACAAGCCAGCACTGAACGTTATGCTCTTCAATTTTTTTGCCTAACAATTTTGCATATTCACTGGGATGCAGCGGCATGAAAGGCGCGCCGAAACAGGTGCTGAAAGTAGCTTTCGGCTCGACAATACCCTTTTCCGTTCCGGCCACCTTGGCCGTGTATCCTAACAGAAAATGATACATGGCCTGTTCCGGAGATAATCTGGATAGCGGCGGCAAAACGCCGAAGGCATCGGCCGTTAAAAAAATGATGTTTTTCGGATGTCCGCCCTGCGATCCCTCGACAATATTATCCAGGTGGGTTATCGGATAGGAAGCACGGGTATTTTCCGTGAATGTATCGTCGTCAAGATTAGGACGGCGCCAGTAGGAATCGATCTGGACATTTTCCAGAATGGTACCGAATTTACGTGTTGTCTGGTAAATTTCCGGCTCCGCTTCTTTTGAAAGCCGGATCACCTTGGCATAACAGCCGCCTTCGAAATTGAACACGCCGCTTTCACTCCAGCCGTGTTCATCGTCGCCGATTAAGGCGCGGTTGGGATCTGCGGACAGCGTCGTTTTCCCCGTAGCCGAGAGTCCGAAAAAGAGCGCGGTATCGCCATCTTTGCCGACGTTGGCGCTGCAGTGCATGGGCATAACATTTTTCTGCGGTAAAATGAAATTCATCAAAGTAAAGGCCGATTTTTTGATTTCGCCCGCATAACTGGTACCACCGATAATAATCAGTTTTTTGGCCATATTAATGATGATAAACGCTTCGGAATTCGTTCCGTCCAGATCAGGTACGGCATGAAATTTCGGCAGATCAATAATCGTAAATTCCGCTTTGTGTTCATGAATCTGTTGCTGCTCAGTCAGCCGAATAAACATATTCCGTACGAAAAGTGAGTGCCAGGCATACTCGGTAATCACGCGGATCGGCAGTCGATAGTTTTCATCGGCGCCAACGTAACAATCCTGAATAAAGATATCATTACCCTGCAGATAAGCCAGCAGACGATGCCAGAGATTGTTGAATTTTGATTCTTCAAAGGGACGATTAACTTTACCCCACCAGATCATACTTTCGCTTGTAGGCTCCTTCACCGTAAATTTATCATTTGGTGAGCGACCGGTAATAGCGCCGGTTCTGACAACCAGCGGACCGAGGTGCGCCAGCAGACCCTCCCTTCTGCGGATTACCTGCTCGTAAAGGGATGCTGTGGTTAAATTCCAGTAGGCATTGTTTAAATTCTTTATGCCCAGGGCTTCCAGATTTTTAATGTTGTCTTTTTCGGAATGAGACCGCATATTGCCTCCTTAAAATTGATCAATTACTGACTTTTTAAATATAGTTTTATTTAAAAACCTACTAAATCCGGATACATGATTAATCGAAAGATTTATAGCTTGTTTGCTGAATCTGTGTCCGAATATATATGAATAACATTATGCGGTACAATTTTATTTCGGGGAATCAGGTTTGGCTGAGCAGCATCTGTAATTTATCGATTTTGTCCGGATCGCCGAGAACGATTAGTTTATCTTTTTCTTCGAGCTTTGGTGATGATCCGGGATTGAATTTCTACAGGGAATTGGCCGATTTTTTAATGGCAATGCCGATCAGGCCGGTGCGCTGCGGTATCCGGGCATCCTTTAATAATTTATTGTGCATCAGTGACCCTTAGGGGAGCGAGACCCGTTCCAGCAAAAATTCAGTGAATATCCGGACACCCCGACGACCATCAGTAAAAGAAAAAATATTGTTACGCTTAACAGGTTATGAAAGAGCCGATTATTTTGATTTGCCATTATACCCTGCCATCTTTAATCTGCAATCATCAAAATCTTTTTAAAGGATCAAAAATTGATACCTTTTATATTTACTAAACGTTCACAAATTCAAGCAATCTCATTTTTATATGAACATATCTTTGTAAGGTCGGCGTTCACGCTTACTGAGCTCTGTTTTTTTCAAATTATCGGGCAGTGTTTCCGGATCACCGATATATCCGATAGCCATTGCCGTAACCGGATTCAGATCATCGGACAGACTAAAAGCGGTGCGCACTTTTGCGGCATTGAATCCGGCCATCTGATGGACATATAAACCTTCAGTCATAGCCTGCATTGAAATATAGGCGGCCGCCTGACCGCAATCGTAGCTGTACCATTGATTGGGTTTACCGTTTATTGAAAAAGTTTTTTTGCCAGCGATGATTAATAAAACCGGCACTGATTTGCACCACACCTGATTGCCTTCGGCTAGCGTATCAAATAATTTGCGGTATTTTTCATCCTGCCCTTTCACGCCGACGATAAAACGCCAGGGCTGTTCATTAAAACAGGAGGCCGACCATCTGGCCGCCTCAAAAATACGCTCCAGCTTTTCCTGGTCCACGTTTTTTTCCGAAAAAGCACGCGGACTCCAGCGTTTCCTGATCAATTCATTAATTTGTAAATCGGTCTGTGCCTCTTTATCCATACTAACCTTCCCATTGCGTTAAATATATTTCTAAATTGAGTTGTATTTAAAATATCGGCAACATCAGGAACCGATTAATCGGAATTTTCATCGATGTGCTTCAGAATATCGTCACGAATAAGCAGTAAAATCCCGGCCTGCGAGACGATTACGTATTTTTCACCATCAAATTCAATTTCTACACAGGCCTTGCGCAGAAACAGGGCATAGTCGCCCTCCTCCGCCTGGAGTGGCAGGTATTGTGTTTCGGCTCTTGATTTTTCCCAGGGCTTTTCGGACATGGCATTAAGATCGGGCAGTGGATAGCCCGGCCCGATTTTTACGACATAGCCGCCCTGTACTTTTTCTTTACTCTCCACACCCTGCGGGAGATACAAACCGTATGCGGTTTTGTCACGTGCTTCATCCGGTTTGATCAGTATGCGATCTCCCACAACGATGATATTCTTGTTTGATTTCATAACACTCCTCTGTTAGTGCCCCGCGGATGGTACTCTTTTGTCAGATAAATTAACAAAAGAATAAGTATCTGTCCAGTGTCGAAATGTTCATTAAAACTACATTTTACCCTTGTCTCAATCGCTGACTGAACCACAGCAGCGGGCAGATGATCATTTAATCAATAACAGTTTTGCTGTTTGCCCGAAATTTTCGGCGACCAGCCGCAGGATATAAATGCCTGAGCTCAGCCGCCGGCCGCTTTTGTTTGTCGCCGCCCAGCGCCAGCGGTGGACACCGGGATTTTTTCGCTCAAAACTTTCTCCCCAAATCAACTGGCCTTTAATATCATAAATATGGATTTGGCCACGCCGGGCAACCGGCAATTCAAACTCGATTGTGACTTCCTGGTTAAAAGGATTGGGATATGCATTTAATCTTAAATTTTCGGGCTTCGTGGCGCCATTAATCGCTGTCGCACTGTTACTTGCTCCGGGGGTCGGACTCAACGCCTGCCAGTTTGCAGAAAAATCGGGATATCTGCCGTAAGCGATATCGGCGGCCTGAGGGCCAAAAGAAATGGAATCAATGATGGTGACGCCGTCCGCGGCGGTGAGCGCGATAAATTCGCCATCGGCGTCCAGTTTGAAATTGGTATGCAATCCGCTTTGTCCGGCATCGTCATCACACCAGACCAGCAGATACTCCCCTGCGGCGATCGCGATGTTTGCCGGAAAACGCCAGCGGGTCAGATTGTTTGCATTATCCGTCAAATACATCCCGCTGATATCAATTGTTTTATCCGATCCGTTGTATAATTCCAGCCAGTCGTCATATTCCCCGGCAGCATCCTGATTGGCGCCATCATTTTTAGCTAAAAATTCATTGATTGCCAGACCGCTATTTTGATCGGCTGATACGCTTATTTCAATCGGCGCCGATCTCGGAAAACGCAGTTCGCCGCCGGCATTATCTCTGGCCAAAACACTGAAATGACCGCGACCGCCTCCGGGCAGCGGCGGCAATGTCACGCTCCAGCGATCATATGCTTCCACTAATTTTGTATTGGGTACCGGCGAATGAATCATTTTATAATCAGTTGTCTCTGCCGATTCTTCAGATTGATACTCCAAAATGACTTCGGACAAGCCATGATAGCTGTAAGCGGATGCGCTAATTTCGATCGAATCGCCGGCCTGCGGATACTGCGGCACATAGTCAATAGCGTATACACTGGGCGGGGCGTTTTTATCCCACTCCAATTGACCAAGCAAATACTGACAACGCAGACTCACAAATTCCTTGATGCCGTTGCGGACGTGCAGATAATCATAACCATCGACGGAATAGGAATTGTGAAAGTCGTCCATCGTAAATCCATAATCCAGCGTGCGATAGTGATCCTGTTCGGCCCAGGGTGTGATCATTTCCTTAAGATTATCCAGTCGTGATTCCCAGTGACGCAGCAGATAAACCCGCTCCCGGTAAAAATTGAGGAAATGCGTGTAAAGATTGCGCAGACGGGGATTTTCCATGATCCGGTCGGCCAGAGGGCGGTCGCCATCAACAACACGTCCGAAGACATAGGGATTTACGGACACCCAGTCCGTATCAGACCAGTTTATACCAAAGGTATTGTCGTAATCATAAGGGATGAAGTGAAAGATATCACCGGACGGCTCGTAGTACAGATAATAATTATTCATCAGCGCCCGGTAATCATCCCAGCTTCCGGTAAGCACATTCATGGCCAGATACTTCAGCACTTCGTGTACAACGATGATGGATTCAAGCGAATCGGCAAAGACTTCATCCGGAAGATGATTGATTTTATCGATCAGCCGGACAAGGGCGCTGTAATCGTAAGCTTCCTTATTTGTTTTAAGTTCATACGGCCGTTCCGCGTCCACCCAGGGATGATAATCTTCCGGATCGGGGCCGCGATAAGTCAGATCGGCCGGATAGAGACATTTCCATAAATTTCCGCCGGCATCCTCAAAATGATTCTCCAGAAATTCGTCATCGATGTGTTCCACCGAGATGTATAATCCGTAATAATCACCGTTAATATAAACCGCCGCATGGGCCGCACGACTGGCGGTCATCCCGATATCCCGGTATAAATCCCAGCATAGTTTGCTGCGGATAATCGAAGGATCATTGTGCTCGCCGTTTAAATTAATTTTATCCACATCATAGAATTGCCGTCCCGGAATAAAGGTATTAAAAGACAATTTGAACGATTTTTTCTGTGAATCACGCGATGTGTTTCCCCGCAGCCGGAAACCGACCGAATCGATAACCTCATCGATCCGTGCATTTTTAAAATGCACCGTTGCCGGATGCAGCGAATCACTTTTACGGTTTTCCCGGCGATAAATCCAGTTCAGCGACTGCGGATCAATCGTAATTTCGACGATGGCGACCTCACTGTCATCATAAAGCATCCAGCTCTGGTCCGCGTATACAAAAGTCCAAATAAAGATAAACAACAAAATGGCTTTTATTTTTTTTTCAAATAATAATCGACGCGTATGCATAATTCCTTCCGTTGTGCCGGAAACAAGGCTGAGGTTTCTATCTGATATATTCTGTCAACCTGTGTATCGTTCCAACTGATATTCTCAATAAGTCTTTATTACTTAAATTATGGCAAATCTTAGTTTACCATTTAAAAATATAGTCAAAAACATGATGCTATTCCACCTAAAACAGCAACATCCGGGATCATTGTTACGTAGTTCTGAAAGTACGAATCAATCCCTTTGCAGAATTAAACAAGCGGATTATACATTGAAGATAAAAATATTAATATCTGTCTTAATCACACTGATTGCTTTCCAGGCCGGATCAGGGCAGAATTTCGATCCCCGGTTTGAGCATTTGTCTCTGGAAAAAGGCATCTCGCACAATCTGACCAATTGCATATTTCAGGACAGCCGGGGATTTATGTGGTTCGGTACCCTGTTCGGTTTAATCAAATACGACGGACGAAAGTATACTACCTTCAGACAAAAGATCGATGATCGTCAATCCATTTCACATGATGATGTCCTTTGCATTATCGAAGATCGGAGGGGCTATTTATGGATCGGTACCGATAACGCAATTCATTCATTGCAGCTTTGATTTATCATATCCCTTAATATATTTACCGGTAGCATATTCATTGAATGAACATTCCTTTGATAAATTAATGGATTATTGGAATTTTGGATGGTTGAATGAATGGAAAGTTGATTGGCAAACTCAATCCAAATCTATGCCGCAAAGCGATTAAACTGTTGCAGCCCGGGGTAAGCGCCATTACTTTATCAAAAATCAATGACTACCTGCGCATCACGCCGCTGATGGGTAAAATTCAGGTTGATGGTATACAACCGCTGTGCTTCGGAAACACGCAGATCATTAGTCACATCGCGGCCATCGACCGAGCAGTGTTCTGGTTTCAACGGTGACAGCAATTCCATGCGGTTTTCAAATCCGGCGCAGGCCGTAAAAGTCAGCTGCATTTTGCGGGTATCGGTTTCATAACCGGCGTTTTGCAAAATCGATGCGCAATTAATTAGTAGCGGTATGTCCATCTTTTCCAGGTGCTTTAAACGGATTTCATCCGCTTCCCCGATTGGTTCAGGCAGCACCAGCGCTGGGATCAGCCGCTCGTTCACTGCCGGCAGCAGCAGCCTCTTTTCCTTTCCGGTTCCCCGCCAGGATAATGCGCGGCCATGATGATAAAAACGCCGCGCCGTACTTAGCTGCCCAGCATCAGCAATCAGCCGCGTGTTCCAGGCGCTTTCCCGCAGCACGCTCAGATGATACACGCTGTACAGATACCATGATGCCGCCCACATGAACTGCGGCTTATCGATGATCCCGTAAGCATCCGGAGCGGCGCTGCGTACCTCGTACATGGCCGGCTGGCCGTTCGGTCCGCCGGCAACACCTTTCACCGACATCACGTTTTTAATAAATCCGAACGCTTTTTCATTTTGCGCGGCTGAAAGCAGCGCGAGGGCAAACCAGGCGTTGCCCTGCGGCCAGATGCCGCCGTTAAAGTAATACCAGGGCGCGCCGGCCTCGTTGCCATGAAACTTATAAAAATCAATCCGCTCGTGAAAATCCATGGGAAAGGCGTTGTAAATGCCAAGATTGCGGTCCAGTAATTTGTCTTCAGTCGTGTTGATCAGTGCTTCCGTTTTTGCCTTTGTCAGATCCGTAAAATGCGGCGCCAGCAGCGATCCGATAAAATAATGGGCATCGCGGCTGCCGTTCGCGAAATCATTCATAAAAAACTGCTTTTCATTATCCCACAGCTTTTTGTTCATTGCCGTTTCCATTTGATTGGCCAGACTGCTGTAATGCAAAATTTCCGCTTCATCCGTTTGCAGGCGGGCGCCGATATAGGCAAAACTGCGCAGGGCCTGAATGGTCAGCACGGTTAAATAGGTGCGCGGACCGGGTTTGTCGCCAATATCCCACCAGTCGGGGCGCGCCGACCAGACCAGTCCGTCTTCGCCGGTCATTTTCAGCGCCCGTTTCAGGCATGCCTTGAGCAGGGGATAATTTTTTCTGATAAAAGTTTCATCGCCGGCATGACGCAGATAACGGGCGGCGACGATCACAAACCAGTGATTGTTCCAGTTGTCGCCGCCGGCGAACTCACTATGGTAGCGGTCGTCTTTCCAGTAGCGGGCGTGGGGAATGCGTCCGTCGGCGCTGCTGTGTTGCACGATATAAGCCAGATCGCGGCGTACCCGCGCCGTATCAAACAGCACCGCGGCCAGATCGCTGACGAGGACATCATGACTGAAGTAAAAATTGTACTGCGCCGGACAGGGCATCGGCACCAGCCGTCCGTCCAGTTCGTGCTGATTGACTTCCAGAATCGCCTGCGCCCAAAGTACTGAATGATCCAGTATGCTGTCGCCGGTGGATATAACCGGACCGCCGGTTTTCCGTTCGATTTCCGCTTCGCGGGCTTTGATTTCTTTCTGATAATTTGCCCGCAGATAATCTGTATCCGCCTGCACCCGGCTGCTGTCCGTGCTGCCCGCGATCTGCACAACATTCAAAAGCGAATCGGGCGCAAGCTGTTTTTCATAAATGAACAGGGCATTGCGCTTTTCAGGCAACCCATTGGGATCGGTTTCGATAAATTCGTTCAGCGGATGCAACGGGCGCAGTTTTTCATAAAAATGCCCGATACGGGTTCGGTCGGGAGCGAACAGCCGTTCCCCGGCATTGACAAAATACACGACAGCCTGCCCGGTGGCCGGATCGTCAAAAAAGAAACGGTAACCGCCGGACAGGCTGTCATATTCGGAACGGGAACTGAATTTTTCGGCATAGCTGTGCGAAGTGCGCAGTACCACCGACCAGTCGCTGTAAAAGGTGATGTGTTTGACTTCCGCTGAACGATTGACAAATTGAAACGATGCGACCAGCGCCGGGTAAGCTTTGCAAAAATCATAATCAACTGATATGCCAATTTGGTTATGCGCGCTTTCAAAATGAACGTCGAACGGGGTCTGGCTGATCTTGTAATCGAGCTCACGCAGCCAGATGAGCGAATCGTTATTTATTTTCAGGGCCAGTCTGATTATGGGCCACTGCCGGCGTTTCCAGTAATCGCGGCTCAAGTCGATGCTGTTGGCGCGCGGATAGTAAAAACTGATCCGGTTGAGCTCCGGCTGCCCGCGATGCATTTCGATGCCCAGCCGGTGATTGCCGGTTTCGATTTGGGCGCCGCGGCTTTCATAGGTCATTTGCAGTGACTCACGAAACGGCGCGTCATCGTAATCGGGTGAAGGCTGCCAACAGAAAAATAAGCTAAATAAGAGAGACAGCATGGCGATACGGGCAATGATTTTAAAAGGGCTGTATACAGATTTAAAAAAGCAAAATTGCGCGGACCAATCAAAATCATCAGGTGAAGTCATAACGCGATTCCTTTAATCTTTAACAGAATTTTTTAAATACTGCCGCATATTAACACCAAAAAACGCAATCGGCAATACAAAAAAAATCTGTTTCAAACAGGTCATTTCCGCATATCGGAGAAACGGTCAACCAAAACCACTGCCTTCCGAAAAAACATAAAAGGCTTAGTTTTAAAGCAGGGATCCGATTTTAATCCCTGCATAATTTTAAAACCATTAACGCACCAGCAGCAGTTTAGCGGTTTTTGAAAAGATACGGTCATCTTCAAGTGAGCGGGCCTCAAGGCGCAGCAGATACATCCCCGAGGCGGCAGGATTTCCGTTTATATCTTTACCGACCCATTTTATTTGATGGGTGCCCGCGCTCTGCCGGTCTGTTTGATATTGCATGACAGGCTGCCCAAGAATGTTGAATATACGGACGTTAACGGTGGAGGGCTCGGGTAAGGCATAACGGATTGTCGTTACCGGATTACCCCAAAGGGGTGGCTTCGCCAAATGGGTTGGGACAGGGATTAAACAGCGTATAAGCATCCGGTAGCGATACGTTTCCTTCACGACCCTCTTTACCGGGATAAGATTTTTCCGAAAACAGCGCTTCCGCGACGTCCATTTTTTTCAGTTGATTTTTAACCATGGGTACGCGGTAATCATCAGGGAACCGCTCAAGATATTCCAGAAATACCGACTGGGCCTTTTTCGTATTTCCCAGATCATTTTTATAAATCAGCCCTTCCTGATAACTGTAAAAACGCTGATCGGTTTCTGTTTTGGCCGCTGATTTATATTCACCGATAGCCGAAAGCGCGCTGTTTGGAATATTCAGCTTTCGGTTTACCAACACTTCCAGTTTATCGATATGCGCTAAAAGTAAGGCGCTTGTTGATTTTTCTAACGAATTTAAATAAGGCAGAATCTCATTCTCATTCCCCGCGGCAAATTTAATTCTGATCCACTTCTGCAGGGCAACGGGTGAAAAACGAGAGTCCGGCCAGGAGGCGATTAGTTCTTCATAAGTAGCGCAGGCTTCTTCATACGACTGACGCCTGTACTGCGCTTTGCCGAGCTGAAACAACCGGAAATCCTTTTCTGCCATTGCTTCGGCCGGATTCGGCCGGGTCGCCCAATCGCATATTTCGTGTTTCAGATACAATTTTTCCCAGGCCGCGAAAACACTAAATCCAACTAAATTTTTTTTGTGTTTGTTTTGCATAAATATGTTACCCTATCCTTTCAGGATTCGCGGACAATGGTGTTTCGGTTACTGATGTTTAACCCCAATGGGGTGTTTATGATGACAGGCCCGAGACGTTAATGACCCATTAAATTCTCTTTTTTCGCGTCCCTTTCGTGTTTTAGTGTTCCTGTGACCTTGTTATTGACGGCTAATCTTTTTTTCACCTGAAATCACAAAATAACTTCCAAAACTATCCGACCTTAATCAATTAACAAAAAAAGAGCGGAAAACCGGGCGGGCAAAAACACCTGAATAACACGACAAATTTCTCTTACGAATAACGCATAACGGGTAACGAATCATGTTGCACCCTTCCGAAAGCCGGGGAAGTCTGGAACAACAGCAGTGTTTATGAATTAAAAAAGTAAACACTTGCATAGCTGATAATTATCATGTAATCTATCAGCAAATTCACCACAGGATTGGGGCATGTTAAATATTCAAAAATATATTTTGTTTCTTTTTATAATTATTATCCCGTTTGCGCTGCAGGCTCAGGTGGAATATGGTTTATTTATAGAAGAAGGTCAGCGATTTGTGCAGCAGCGTAAGTATGATCAGGCTGAAGAGAGCTATAAAAAGGCGCTGGACCGCGATGATAAAAATCCTCTCGCCTACCTGAAACTCGGCGAGCTGATGATGGCCCAAAAGGAATGGCAAAAAGCCAAGGATTGGTTTAATAAGGTCGTTGAAATGGAACCGGATAACATAGAGGCCCACTATCAGTTAGGCATTTGCGACCGGGAAGACAGCGTAGGACGGGATATACTTTTTAAACGTTTGATGTGGCGTAATTCGCGTAAACATTTCGAAAAAGTTATCGAACAGGATCCGGCTTACCGCCAGGTGTATTATGAATTTGCCATGCTCAGGCGTTATCAGGAGAACTGGGAGGAGGCCATCGAGCTGACTCATAAACAGCTTGCGGTCAATCCCGGGCCCGATGAGCCTAAAATCGCTATTTTTAATTTTTATGATCTGTTTATTACTTACGGCGGCGAGCAGCGGATGACCGTCACCGTAAATAAAGATCAGTACCAGACAAACTGGCTTAAAAACCGTAACACCGATTATGACTTATATTTTTTAGGTGAAAACTACCGGCGCATGGAATTGTTCGATAAAGCCGATTCCATCTTTAATATACTGATGAATAAACGTTTATCATTTACTAAAGTGCCGGTTCAGCTTTCACGGGTGCGTTTGTATTATCAAACGGGACAGCCGCAACAGGCCGAAAAAATATATTTCGGAACGCTTAACCTGTTAAGTTCATTTCTGGACATTCGTTTCATTTACGATGACGCCAAATATATTTTGTCGGATAGCGATCTGCGCACAAAATTTAACAGCTTTGCCGATATCAGAAATTTTTACAGAAAATTGTGGAAGAAAAAAGATCCGCTGGCCAGCTCGAAAATTAACTATCGCCTGTACGAGCACTACCGGCGTTTGATTTTTGCCGAAAAAGAATATCGTTATGACAGGATCAGGCTGCCCATTCACAATCCGGACCGGATGCGCATTCTGCGATTTCCGGAGATTTTTTACAAGAATACAAAGTTCAATGATAAGGGTTTGGTTTATATCCGCTACGGACAGCCGGATGAAAAAGCGCGGCAAATTGGGGACCTTAGTTCAACCAATGAATCCTGGATGTATCATGAGACAGCGGATATGCCGAAACTGATTTTCCATTTTGAAACGCATGAGCATGCACCGCCCGGTGACTGGCGCCTGGTTCCGGTACCGACTGACCGGGCGGCCCTGGAAGCCCGTCTCGGCTGGGATCAGAAGCTCGATCAGTATTATATGGCCACCAATGAAATGGACCAGAACTCGGTCATGCATGAAATTCAGATGAACCAGACTAAGCAGATGTATCAGGCGATGAACAGTGAACATCACACCTGGCACAAGGAACTTAAGCCGATACCGATGTATACGAGTGCTGCGCGCTTTCTGAATGACGAAGGTGACTATACACTGGAAGTTTATCTGGGCGTACCCCGGAACACATTTTTTGACGAAGTGCCGGCCGGTGAAACAAATCTGGTGCAGACCGGGGTATCGATGGTCGATACCACCTGGCAGACGATTTACAAAGAGAATAAGAATCTGGAAATCGCCCGCAGCGATACACTGTCTTTTACCAAAGAGATGTTTATCGATATCTTTCGTACCAATGCCTCACCTGATAAATTTCATCTGGCGGCGCATGTAAGGGATTCGCTGCATAATAAACTGGGTGGTAACCGTCTGTCCATCGAGCTGGAGCCAATGTCGAAAAATGAGCTGGCGGTGAGTGATTTAATGCTTGCCTACTCCGTTAAGCGGGCCGATAAACTGAACAAGTATTTTCGTCACGGTTACGAAGTAATTCCCAATCCGACCAATTATTTTAAGAAAAATGATCTTATTTATTTCTATTATGAAATTTATAATCTTGAACAACAGGATGGTTTAAGCAATTACAAAATTGAGCAGACGGCCATACCGGTGAAAGGGAATAAGAACCTGATCAGTCGTTTTATGGGGCTGTTTTCCGGCGGCGATAGCAAACAGATATCCATTTCAAAAGTTCACCAGGGCAATGAGCGGCACGCCTACGAGTATACGGCATTCGATTTTAAGAATTTTGATTCGGGTAAAGTGGAAATGGTTATCGCAGTGACCGACCTGAATTCGGGTGAGACGGCAGAATCACGGGCAGTTTTCACGCTGGATGATTAGGACGCAGGACTACAGATTAAATCCCGCCTGAAAATAAAAGATATTGCGCATTTTCAACGGTTCGTAAAAACTGCGGTGTCCGCGGGCATAGATTAGTTCAAATGGCCCCAGAATAGAAAGAAACTTCACCCCGATTCCGTATCCCCAGATTAATCTGGCTGTTTTGTACTCTGGCGGTAGTTTCAGACGGTAATTGCCGAGATTAAAAATCAATTTAAGAAATATATCTTTCTTGTACTCAAAGCGATAATCAATCCGCCCGACGGCCAGTCTGCTGCTTAAAAACTGCTGGTAATCCAGTCCGACAAAGGTATCCGGTCCGCCAATCAGGGCATATTTGTAAACCGGTAAGCTGTTCGATCCCCAGATATAATAGCCGTAAAAACGCAGCGTATGTTTTCTGAACGGGTTTACAAACTGATTGTAACTGATATTGAATTTTCGATAGTCCAGTTCCGAACCAAGTTGTTTGAGACTGGTTTCATAATAGGCATTGAGATCAAATCCGTTCCGGGGCAGTAAAACATCATCAATCACATCCAGGTTAAAGTTAATCTGAACTTTATGCAGATGATCGTACCAGGATGGAAATTCATCGGGATCATCAAGGGCGATATCGGGATTGATATTCATTTTTTCGGAGTTTAGTTCCACTTCCACGGCAGCGGATTTTTCCAGTAAGATGGTAAGTCCCAATCCTACTGCAGCAGAACGATCCTTATAGGAGGCGACTTTATTCCCTTTGGTTCCATAAATAGCCACGGGCCGGTCTTTGTAATGAAGGCGCAAATAAGGGAACACCGGCAGGTTAAGCTGTCGGGATGGGTAGGCAATATCAGTTTTAAAATCGAGCAGACCGGCGAATTTGAGGCTGGCGTCCAGGCGCAGTCCCGGCAGTAACAGATTGATCGCTTCCAGTCCGACATGGCCGACCAGGTCATAAAAATCATCGTAGTGAAAGCCGACATGCAATTGATTAAAGGGGCGTTCCTTAACTTTAAACTTCAAACGGATGCGGTTATCGGACACCGGTTCAATTTCATAGGTAATGGTTTCGAAATATCCGAGGCTGTAAAGTTCATTAATACGGCTGTTGAGCAGTTTGATATCCAGCGGTTCATTCGGCTTCAGGCCCAGATAATTATATATGAAACGAAAGGGCAATTTTTGGTTGCCATCGATATGGACACCGTAAATGATCGGTTTTTGCTGTTCTTTGATATTAATCAGCAGTCTGATGGTATCCTGTCCCACCGGCCGCACCTGGTAGTTAACAGACTGAAAAAAGCCGGATGTCCTCAGTTCGGTCATTTTGTCCGTGAAACTTTTGGGATCGAAACGATCGCCCGGTTTAATGTCCAAAGATTTGTACACATCGATATAAGACATGGTAATATTTCCGGTGATGGATATACCGTAAATTACCGGATTCTTATCCAAAGGCATATTATCTTTCAAGTCACCGGAACGAATTAAATTATACCTATCCTTCAGGTTTATTAGCTGTTGTTTATGTTCTCGCGCCGCTTCTTCTCCCACCTTTAGTAGTTGTCTTACTTTTTTATTCTCAAAATCGGATGCGCCGAAATATTTGATATCCGGTGCGATGTAAATATCGCTGGCTTCAATATTTTTTTCAATGCGCGGATAAAGCGGAATATTGAAGGTTTCATCCAGGATATCGATCATATTGGTCAGGTTTTCACGGTTTCTTTTGGGACTCATTACATTAACGGCGATAATAAATCCGGCGCCCATTTCCCGGACCACATCGACGGGCAGATTATTAATGGCGCCGCCGTCGATCAACAGTGAATCTCCCCATTCTACCGGAGAAAACACGGTTGGTATGGACATGGTGGCGCGCATGGCCTTGGCGAGCGAGCCTTTTTTAAGTACCACTTCCTCACCGCTAATCAGGTCGGCGCAGACACAACGGAATGGGATATAAAAATTATCAAAATCACGGATATATTCGGCATTGAGGGTTAAGTTGGCAGCCATAAGGGAAATCTTTTGTCCGCTGATGAGTCCGCTGGGCGCCTGTGGTGTATATTCTTTCAATCCGAAAGTTAATCTATATTTACCATCTTTCTTTTTCAACAAATAGGGCAGGATGGCGCGATCCGGTTTATTGCTGAATAAAGCATCCCATTCGGTTCTCAGAGCCAGGCGCTCGATTTCATAGCCGCTGTAACCGATGGCATACAAGGCGCCGACAATACCGCCGATACTTGTGCCGGCGATATAATCAATGGGAATATCGAGGGAATCAATCATTTTCAGGATACCGATATGGGCAAAACCCTTGGCGCCACCGCCGGAAAGGACAAGGCCGATTTTAGGGCTGTCGGATGGATTGGCATTCATTAAGCCGCCAATCAGAAACAGGATGATGATTATATGTAACAAGTGTCGGGGCATTTTGGATTTCCGTAATGTGAGAATAATTGGTTCCGGGTAATTTTGTTCGAATATTGATCTGCAGTAATATTTTAAACTTAGTCATTGGAGGCTATCAAAATCAATATTTAAATAGATGATTCATGGATTTTGGGAGGCCTCACCCCCTTAGTCCCCCTCTCCACCCCGCCTGGGCGGGACAGAGAGAGGGAAAAATGTGCTGATTTTTATCCCGGCTAACGAATTTAACCGCATCGCGGTTGGATATGACAGTCCGGGGCAACGCCCCGGGGAATGGACCCACCAAATGAGCGGGATATCCCATTAAAACCGACATTTGATTGAATCCCTTCTGGATTCCGGGAGTATTAAACAAATACCCGGGGTTGCTTACGCTTACCCCGGGCTACCAATATTAAACCGCTTCGCGATTTCAGAAAAGACCTCACCCCCTTAGTTCCCCTCTCCATCCCGCCTGGGCGGGACTGAGGGGGGGGTATTGTGCAGTCTCAAGGTGCAAGACGCAAAGAGCAAAAAGGGGAGCTTCCGTTTCAGAAATCAATATTTTGTACAATTGACATCAATTTATTATTTTCTGGCACTCTGTAATTGCGGAGGAGCGGACAAATTAAACATGCATTTACAGGATAGTTAGTTGTATATAGAAAATAATACAGTCAACGTATGCTTCAGATTCAAAATGTAAATTACACCATCGGTGAGCGGGAGTTGCTCAGGGATATCTATCTGGTGATTAATCCGGGATTGCGGATAGGTTTAATCGGAGCCAACGGCGCCGGAAAGACCACGCTGTTGCGCATTATAAGTGGTCAGCTTCAGCCGACTTCCGGAGATATCACCCATCCCAGGGATTACAGTATCGGTTATCTGCCGCAGGAAGAAGTGGCCATAGAAGGGGGCACCGTACTCGGTTCTGCGTTGCAGGGTCACCGGAATATTTTCGATATTGAATCGGAGATGGAACAACTGCATGAAAAACTGGCTGCCCATCCGCCCGATCAGAAAACGCTGCTGGAGCGACTGGGTAAGCTGGAATCGCATTACGAAATGATCGGCGGCTATGAGATGGAATTCAAGGCCAAGAAAATACTGTCCGGACTCGGCTTTAGCAGTGAAGATTTTATCCGCTCCATCAGTCAGCTCAGCGGCGGCTGGCGGATGCGTGTATATCTGGCTCGACTGCTGCTGCGTCAACCGGACCTGCTGCTGCTCGATGAACCAACCAATCATCTCGATATAGAGTCACTGGAATGGGTTGAACAATATTTGAAGGGGTTTGCGGGCAGTATGATTCTTGTATCGCACGACCGCTTTTTTATCGACCGCCTGGCCCAGGAAATTGCCGAGCTGTTTAACGGCAGGCTGACCCGCTATGCCGGTAATTACCATTTTTTCGAGAAGCAAAAGGCAATCGAGCGGGAACAGCTATTCAAGCAGTGGGAAGCGCAGCAGGCCGAGCGTCAAAGGATTCAGCGCTTTATCGACCGCTTCCGTTACAAGGCCTCCAAAGCGGCGCAGGTACAAAGCCGTGTTAAGCAACTGGAAAAAATGGAAACGATTGAGCTGCCCGAAGAACAGCAATCCATTCACTTTAAAATTCAGGCTGATGTAAAGAGTTACAAGGAAGTGCTTAAAATCGAAAATCTGCATTTCCGGTACCAGAGCGCCTGGGTTTTAAAGGGCTTAAATATGAATCTGTATCGCGGTGAAAAAGTGGCTCTGGTGGGCATTAACGGCGCCGGCAAAACCACGCTGACCCGTCTGATCACCGGAGAGCTAAAACCGCAGATTGGTAAGCTGGAATTAGGTGAACGTGTGCATGTGGGCTATTATACCCAGCACCAGATAGACGCCCTGAATCTGGATAATACTGTGTACGATGAAGTTGAGGCGTCGGCGGCCCGATCGTTTCATCCGATGCTACGCGACATACTTGGTGTTTTCCGCTTCAGCGGCGATGCGGTGCAGAAGCGCGTCGGCGTGCTTTCCGGCGGTGAAAAAGCACGGGTATCGCTGGCCAAAATGCTGCTTTCACCGGCGAATTTTCTGATCATGGACGAACCGACCAATCATCTCGATTTGCAGTCCAAAGAGGCGCTGGAGCAAGCTCTGGTTGATTACGACGGTACGCTGCTGCTCATCTCGCACGACCGCTATTTTCTGGACAAACTGGTATCGCGGGTGATTGAGCTGAAGGACGGCAAATTAAAAGAATATACCGGCAACTACAGCGCCTATCTGGCCGGACGCCAGGCGGAAGCAGGCACTTCAGACGAAGATAATAACAAAGCTGCTGATGCAGGTGCCAAATCAAAAACAACCGGCCGCAATATCAAAACGAAAGAACAAAAGCAAAAGGAAGCGCAACTGCGTCAGGCGGTCAGCCGGGAACGCAATCAGCTCAAAGATAAAATCGAAGTCTGCGAACGGGAAATTGAATCGCTTACCAAATCAAAAGCGCAACTGGAGCAGCAGCTTGCCGATCCCCAAACGTATAAGGATTCGGAAAAAGCAACGGGCACGAAGGCTGAATTCGAGGGGATTGTTGATAAACTGGCCCGGCTGGAAACGGAATGGACCGAAGCGCAATTGCGTTACGAAACAATTCTGGAACAATTACAAAATAGTGATTGAAAAAGCGTCGGGATTGCGATACATTAAAAATTT
>CAYXRA010000079.1:0-19844 GCA_964467525.1 uncultured Calditrichaceae bacterium | reverse complement strand
AGACCCCCCACCCCTTCGCCCCTCCCCCGATGAATCGGGGGAGGGGTTGCCCCAAGGGCCCCAAAGGGGTACCTGTGGCAGGTGGCTTACGCCAGGGAGGGGGCTCTTCTCACACTCCCGCTCTGGAGGGATTGGGAGGGACGCAGGGGTGGAGATTTTAAACAGATGAATAAACCGATCATTGATTTTCTATTAACAATCGATACCGAAGAAGAAGGCAACTGGGGCGGAAACTACTACCGGCACAATGAAAGTACGGTTGAGAATATCAGGCATCTGCCTGATTTTCAGAATTTCTGCAACAGATTGGGCTTGCGCCCCACCTATCTAATCGATTATCCGGTGGCAACCAAAGATTTCTCGGTAAAAATCTTAAAATCTTTTCTGGATGATGGTGTATGTGAAATCGGCACACACCTGCATCCCTGGTGCAATCCGCCCTACGAAGAAGAAATCAATCTGCGCAATACCTTCGTTCACAATCTGCCGGAGGAATTACAGTTAAAAAAATTGTCGGTTTTGACGGAAGCGATTCAGGACAATTTTAAAATTAAACCGGTAAGTTACCGGGCCGGTCGCTATGCGTTCAATGCCCAAAGTATCCCGCTGCTGGAATCATTAGATTATCTGGTAGATTCGAGCGTTATTCCTTACCGCGAAGCCAAAACAGCGGAGGAGCCATCATTCGGTATGACCGGGCTTAATCCTTACCAGCCTGACTATGCGGATATTTTAAAACCCGGTGCAAGCAAAATTATTGAATTGCCGGTCACCGTGGAATTCACACGACGGTTGCCGGGCTGGTTTAAAGTAAATTACAATGGTTTACCCAATATCGGTATTCGCCGGATTTTAAAGAAGTTGTTTCACATAGATTTAATTTGGCTGCGACCCTCTTACAGCAATGTCCCTGATATGATCCGACTCTGCGAAGGTTGTATTAATCAGGGTGTAACCGTATTAAACATGATGTTTCATTCCAATGAACTGATGCCCGGCGGCTCGCCTTATAATAAGTCCGACGCGGACGTTGAGCTATTTTTAAATAAGATCGAACAACTGATCGGTTACCTCGCTGAACACTATCAGTTGAATTTTAAAACGCTGCGGGATTTCGGCAAGGCAAAGGGGCGTTAACACAAAGCTAAGCATTAATTAATCCGAATCTCATAAAATCTTAACACTTTTTTCTAAAATAGACTTTAAACGTCATGGAAGAAGGTGTTAAGAATGAAAGAAATATTATATGATCTCAGGGTAGCGCATACCAGATTTAATCCTGTTTTTGTAATTGGACATGGCCGTTCCGGAACCAGCATTCTGATTAAACTGATCCGAAAATATCTTAAAGTCAACTTTGGCACGGAAAGCCAGTTTATTATTCGCTATTATAATAATCTGAATAAATACGGTAGCCTGGAAAAAGATGCCAATGTCCGTTTGCTCATTGATGATATCAGTAATGAACGATTTTTTAAGCGGATTAAAAACAGATTCGGTTTTGAGTTGGATAAAGAAGCCGTTTTTACGAACTTATCCGGCCGTGCCTATGCCGATGTACTGGAATCATTTTTCAGACATTTTGCCACATACCATCGGATGGAGCGCTGGGGGGACAAAACACCGGAATACATAAATCATCTGCCGGCCCTAAAGACTTTATTCCCTGATGCGCAGTTTATACATATTGTTCGCGATGGCCGCGATGTGGCGCTGTCCGAATTTAAAGCGCCCTTCGGCGCCAAGAATACCTTCCGGGCAGCGATTGACTGGCGGGAAAAAATCGGTTTATTCAGGGCCTTTGCCGAAACCTTACCGGAAGATCGTTACATTGAATTGAAATATGAAGACCTGCTCACACGTCCGGTCAGAGTATTTGAACGGCTGATTGCTTTTCTGTGTATTGATGATTCCGGCAACGACCTGATTCGATTCATTGAAAAGCACATTTCAGACGATTTAAAGTCCGGAAATTTTAATAAATGGAAACAGCAGTTCAGGCCGGCGCAAAAAAAGATGTTTGAACGTGTTGCCGGAAATTTGCTGAAAATATACAACTACCAAACCGAATTCAACATCGATAGTCCGGTTTACCTGCTGGAAAAAATTTACTGGAATATTGATAACGAAGTAAAAAAACATGCCCGTATCGATTACTGGCAGGATAATTTATACAAACTGCAACTGCGCTCAAGATCATTACTGGTTGATCTGCGCCGGCAGAATTTTAGCGCTTAACACAAAAAGAGCAGATATTATTGATTAAAGCACGTGATTAAGCTTATCCAAACGATTCCGCATTTCCCGTATCCCGGATGAATAGAGCCGCTGCACGCGGTGAATCGCTACCAGCTATATACAATCCAATCTGATAAATAAATAAGTCATGTCAAAAATTTTACTGACCGGCGCTTCCGGCTTTATTGGCCGCAATATCGCCGGACATCTTTTGCAATCGGGCCATGAAATCATTGCGCCGCTTCGTCCGGGCGCCTTGGATAAAATTCCCGAGCTGGCAAGCCACGCCATGTTTTCAGCAGAAACCGGACTGTTTTATGAGGATAAATTACTTGCGCAGTTATCGGACAAGCCCATTGAATGCATCATACATCTGGCGGCTATTCGCGGCGCCGGAAGCGGCGGAGAAGCGTTATACCGGGAAGTTAATATCGCCGGAACGCAAAAACTGCTCGAATTTGCCAGGGCAAATCATGTCAGATATTTTCTTTATGTAAGTACCGTCGGCGTACACGGTACGATCCCGGAACCACAACCCGCCACTGCCGGTCAGCCGGCAAATCCTGACAATGCCTATCATCGTTCAAAGTGGCAGGGTGAAGAGCTGGTGCGCCGCTTTCAAAATCCGGCCTTACGGACGGTTATACTCAGACCAACCATAACCTATGGCCCCTATGATGACGGTTTTCTGCCAAAACTGATTCGTATGACCCTGCAGGGGAATTTTTTTTTCCCGCTCAAAGATATCTATTTGCATTTGCTGAATGTTAAAGCTTTAGCCCAACTGATCGAGAATATAATCAATAAAAAGTTATTTACGGGTGATGCTTATATTGTGGCGGATCAGCGACCACTGCTGCTGAAAGACCTGGTTGATCAGATATACCAAATCGGTTTTACTAAAAATTATCCGAAATACCGTCAGTTGCCAACGATCGCTTTTGATACAGGCACATTTATGAGTAAAATTTTAGGATTAAACGGTCTGCACACCAGCCTGCAACTAATCACCCGTTCCTGGATGTATGATATCGAAAAAACAAAAAATGACCTGGATTTCAACCCTTTTAATACGATAGAAACCATTAATGATGTGATCGGAAAGCATATTTATGAAAACAGATGAACAAACTTCGGCATCCAATTTTTTAAGTATTATTGATCGCTGGCCCGAATATTTTGAAAATATGGATGAAGGACTGGGAACCACTTACGAGCGATTTATTTTGCATCGGTATTTCAGCCGCATCAGAGAGTTGCACGATATTAACTCGGTGCTCGAAGCGCCCAGTTTCGGCATGACCGGGGTTTCGGGGATTAACAGCCTCTGGTGGGCAAATGAAGGCGTGCGTCCGGTTGTACTGGATAATAACAGGGAGCGTATCGATCTGGCCAAAAAAGTGTGGGATTCGATTCCATTACCGGTTGACTTAAAATATAATGAATCCTGGGATCATCTGCCTTTTGGCAATAAAAGCTTCGATTTAAGCTGGAATTTTGCCGGTTTGTGGTTTGTCGATGATCTGGAAAAGTTTTTGGCGGAAATGAGTCGTATAACGCAAAAAATAATATTTATCTGTGTGCCCAATCGTATAGGGCTCGGTTATCAGTTACGCTCTGTCTTTAGTAAAAAAGCCGAAGAAAATTTCAACGAGAGTCACATCCGTCCCCAAAATATCCGGCCGATATTAAAGCGGCTCAACTGGAAGGTACTTTGGGAAGGATTTCTGGATATTCCGCCCTGGCCGGATATTGCCATGAAAAAAGAGGATTTGTTTCGAAAAACCGGGCTTAATTTTTTGATCAGGCAAACGGCTGAATCGGAAGAAAATAATCAGCGTACCTGCATTGTCGATTATTTTAACGGCAGTAATCCCCGGCTGGAAAAAGACATTTTAAAGTACGATTATCTGGAAAAAGCACCGGCGCCGATCAAGCAATTATGGGGTCATCATCGTTATTTTATATTTGTGAAATGAGAATATGGTATCGGTAATAATTCCGTCTTATAACTCCGAAAAAACAATTGCCGGCTGTCTGGAAGCCCTGCAAAACCAGAGCTATTCAGGAGAATATGAAATTATTCTGGTCGATAGTTCTGACGACCGGACGCCGCAGATTGTCCGAAGTCAGTTTCCGGAAATAAAGTATATTCATTTGCAGCAGAAAACCGATCCGGGGACGGCACGGAATCTGGGCGTCGAAGAGAGTACGGGCGAACTGCTGCTATTCATCGATTCCGACTGCCGGGCGGCGCCGGACTGGATCGAATGCCACATTCAGCGCCACAGGGATCACAATGTTGCCGCATGCGGCGGAGCCGTAATCAACGGAAACGATCACCGCAGCAATGTTGCCTGGGCCGGATATCTGGCCGAGTTTCGCGAGTTTATCCCGGAACAGCCCGGGAGGGAAGTTGAACATATTCCGACTTGCAATATATCATATAAACGTAATATCTTTGAAAGTCTGCAGGGATTTAATCCCCGGTATTATCCGCAGGAAGATCTGGAATTTAATTTCAGGCTGCGTAAAAACGGGGCAATTATTTATTTTGATCCGGATGTAAAGATTGAACATCGTCATCGTACAGAATTAAAAAGCTTTTTTATACATCAGAATCGTGTGGGCAAGATTACCAGCAAAATGCTAAAAATTTTACCTCTGGAAGGTGCGGAAATTGCAAGGAACAAAACACTGGCGCTGTTGATGTTACCGGCACTGCCCGTGGTAAAATGGCTCAGGACTGTGCTGCTCTTTTGGCGGCTACAACGAAAAACCATTGTAAAGCATCCGATGTCGACCGTCATTTTTGCGATTGGTCTGATTCCCTGGGCGGCCGGATTTATCAGCGGTGTTTTTACAAATATTAATGACGGGAAAAAATAAAAATATGAAACCGGTAGTTATTATTCCAACGCTTAATGAAGCGGAAAATATCGGTCAGCTCATTTATAGTATCATTAGAAAGAAAATTGGCGTCGATATTCTTGTCGTCGATGGAAATTCCACGGACGGTACGGCTGATATCGTTAAAAAAATTGCATCCAAATACGAACAGGTATCGATTATTGAGCAGGGTGCGGATGCCAATTTCGGCGGCGCTATCAAGCTGGGATTTAAAAAAGCGGTCGAGGAAAAATACGATCCGATTTTGACTATGGACGGCGACGGCTCGCACGGCCCGGAGTATTTAAAAGACTTTTTACGGATATGCGATGAATATGATTTGATTATCGGCAGCCGATATGTTGACGGCGTGCGTGTGGAAGGATGGCGATTCCGAAAATTATTGCTCAGTAAGCTGGCCAACATGTATGTGTCCTATTTGCTGGTGAAACCCATTTGGGATTTTACCTCCGGATTCCGTTGTTACCGGCGCCGCTTTATCGAAAGTATCGATATCGACCAATTGCATGCCGAGGCTTACATTGTCCAGATCGAATTATTGCATCTGGCCTATCAAAACCGTTTCAGGGTAAAAGAAATACCTTTTATTTACCGGGATACAACGGAGGGGATGTCCAAGGTCAGCCCACATACGCGCCGCAAAACCATGTTCTATGTACTAAAATTCCGGGCGCCTTTTCTTGAAATTTTGCGACATCTGGCCTATCTCAAAAAAGAATACGAGCGCTTTGTCGAAGAGTATGAAGAATTGGTTAATCCGCCAAAACTCAAACACGGCGGACATTTTGAGATTAAAGAACATTACAAGGTTAGCGTCGGTGTTATGGCCTATAATGAAGAAAAGATTATTGCCCGCTGTCTCGAGGCCCTGAGCAACCAGAAACTTGAATCCTGCACGATCGGGGAAATCATCGTCGTTTCTTCCGGTTCCACAGATAAAACCGACGAAATTGTTAGGTCCGGCGCTCTAAAAGATCCCCGTATCCGTCTGATTGCAGAAACGAAAAGATCGGGTAAAGCCAGCGCTATCAACCATTTTTTAAAAGAAGCCAGCGGCGATATTGCGATCATAGAAAGCGGCGACACCGTGACCGAACCGGATACGGTTGAAAATTTGATCAAACCGTTTAAAAACGGCGCCGTGGGCATGTCCGGCAGTCATCCGATTCCGATCAATGACCGAAAGCGCTTTGTGGGATTTTGTGTGCATAAGCTCTGGCAACTCCATCATGATATGGCCCTGGAAAATCCGAAATGCGGTGAAATGATTGCCTTCCGCAATATTGTTTCGGGAATCCCCAAATACACGGCTGTTGATGAAGCGTCCATAGAAGCGATAATCAGAGAAGCAAACCTAAAACTGGTATATGCACAAGATGCCATCGTACACAATAAGGGGCCGGAAACGATTCGTGATTTTATCAAACAACGGCGGCGCATTGCCTCTGGGCACCGTCACCTGAAAGCAACGGTCGGCCACGAAGTGGCAACACAGAGTTCATCGAGGATTCTTAAGTATGTATTGCAAAATCAAAAATGGAATCCCAAAGAAATTATTTTCATGTTGCTGCTGATTGCCATCGAAGGTTACTCGCGCTTTGCCGGAATGATCGATTTTTACCTGCGGGATAAAAATCCCTTCATCTGGGATATTTCTCTGACAACGAAGCGAATGTAGATGGTCATGTTGAAAAAATACTTACTAAGCATTTATGCAATCCTGTTTATTGCTTTTATGCTGCGGCTTTATTTTGCGCTGAACTATCACAACATTTCCCCGGATGGCACGCATTACACAAGTCTGGCTTACAATTTAATTCACAATTTTAGTTACAGCAGCAACGGCAGCCAGTTTCCGGATATCATTCAGCCGCCGTTGTATCCGTTTCTGGTTAGCTTTTTTACGTTGATATTTAATCCTGCTTTTGCCGGGAAAATGGTTTCGCTTATATTCGGAATGCTGCTGATTTATGCGATATATAAGTTTTCCCTGTATTTAAAACCGGACCGGATGCTGGCCGCCTTTGCCGCCTGGACCGTTGCCCTGCATCCGGCGATGATCAGTATTTCCGTCCAGGCTGCTACGGAGTCGTTGTATATTTTCATTGTTTTCGTTTCTCTCACAAGCGGGTGGCACTATATCCGAACGGCAGACACGCGCTATATCCTGCTGATTTCATTTTTGTGGCTGCTGGCTTACCTGGCGCGTCCCGAAGGAATGATCTATTTCTTTTTCTTTTTTCTGGTGCTGATTTTTATAAGCATTGTGCGGGGAAAAAAATTCTTACATATTATTTACTACCTGATTCCATTTATCGTTGGTGTGTCCGCTTACAGCGCCTTAACCGCCCGGCAGATTGGTTTTGTAACCATTTCACCCAAAGTGTCTTTTGTGCGCGGTCATGCCCGCTTATCCACATACTTTAAAAATTACGACCGGTACACAAATCAGAACACTTCATTGCGTCATCATTTTGAGCGGTTTAAATTCGCCCTGACACCGGACGGTGAATCTTTAGCAGCCAATGCCTTGTTTCGCCGGGACCCGGATTTTAATCAATGGCTGAAAGAACAAAACGAAAAAGTTATGCGTAAGCAACCGGTAATCAAAAATATGATTAAGGTTGTTTTAACCAATGCCGACTTTATGCTGGAAAAGATAAGATACGGTCTGTTTATGCCGCCGGCTTACCTGATTCTTGTCATACTCGGGTTTTTCAGCTTTCCCGTCAAAAGAGATCAGCTGAAATTGTATTTATATTTTTTATTTATGATCTCCGTTGTTTTTACATTTTTGCTAAGTCATGTTGAAGAGCGCTTTCTTTTCACGCTCGTACCTTTGGGCGCGGTGATCATGGGCAGGGGAATAAGGCAACTGATTTATTTTACAGACCGTACAGCGGATAATCTGCTTAAATTTGAAAACAGACAGGCACTGAGTCTGTCTTTTGTATTAATTGTTTTTCTTATGGTTAATCTGCCCCATTATTATGTAATTCACGATCAGCTCCAGCGCAGAGCCTATTATTACGATGTTGGGAAACATCTGGCCCGGATATTACCGGATAACGTCTTTGTCGCCGCATCACGGCCGCAGGCGGTATATTTTTCAGACCAGCATTATCATCCCTTGCCCTATGCCTCCCGGGAAAAAACAATACATTATCTAAAACAAAAGAACGTCAGCTATATTCTGCTGGAAGCATGGGATAAAGTACTGCGTCCGGAATTCACCGCGAACTGGAATACTTTATCCGAAAATCCTAATTTGCAATTAATCGAAAATCAAGAAATAGATACGCAGCAATTTTACTTGTATAAAATAATCAATGATCAAAAAACCGGAGATCAGCAAAATGAGTGAAACTTTTAGTACTTATCTGCAGGATATCAAACAGAAGATTGACACCGAAATCGAGAATATATTAAAGAATTCGAATCCTTTGATTGACGGATTGTATAAGTCGGCGCTCTACTCGTCAACCGGGGGCAAGCGTGTTCGTGCCGTGTTCACGTATCTGACGGCGGAATTGTTTGATATTAATGCAGAACGTCTCTTGCAACCGGCAACGGCCCTGGAACTGGTGCACGCCGCTTCGCTGATCATGGATGATTTGCCTTACATGGATGATTCACAGCTTCGCCGGGGAAAACCGGCCAATCATGTGGTTTTCGGACAGGATGTGGCGCTGCTGGCCAGCGTGGGATTGCTTTCGGATGCCAACCGGATTGTTATTGAAGATGAATCGCTGAGTTTAGAGGAACGAAGCCGGATTTCATTGATTCTTTCCAATGCCTATGGATTCGGGGGATTGGTTTCCGGGCAATTTGTGGATTTGAAACTCAAACAAAAAAATATCGACTTCGAAATCATCGAATTCATCAATCAGAAAAAAACGGCGGCGCTGTTCACCGCGGCCGGCCGGATTGCGGCGGTTTTGGGCAAAGCTTCAGATGAAGAGACGGATGCAGTGCGTAAGTTTGCCGAGGATATCGGATTCGCTTTTCAGATTGTTGATGATATGCTTGATATCAGCGGCGATGAAAAGATCGTGGGTAAAAATCTGGCTCAGGATAAAATGAATTTTGTAAAACTGGTCGGCGTGGATGAAGCGAAAAAATATCTGACCGATTACCAGAAAAAAGCCACGGATGCGCTCGATATTTTTGGCGACAAGGCCAAAAAGTTAAAGTCCTTTAGCGAGTTCCTGATCGAACGGGCTTATTAGTAAGCAATCTCGACATATATTCGAATCCGTTTGTTATATAGATTCTATTAACTGACAGTGATGTATCAATTCAAAATCACCGCCATTCTCTTATTTTTCGCTGTAAATATATCTCCGGCGGCAAAGCCGCAGGCGCAATACCAAGTTTTGCCGGATAAATTCGATGATTTTCAGAATAAAAAATCGTGGTGGCAATTTCACCGCGACGGCACGGCGGCTCAGGACGATTCCTCAATTGTGGTAAACAATGGATTTTTGTATGTCCGTTTAAAATCACCTTCCGATCGGTTTGAATGCAACACCGGTATCTCCGAACCTCAGAATATCTACGGGAACGGCGTAAAATGGCTTTCCGTTGAAATACGCCTGAAGTTATTAACCGCGATGTATCCCGGCAGCCGGGGCTGGGGATTCTGGAAAATGGCCCGCGACGGCAAAGCCGGCAGTCTGGCCTGGTTTATGGAACAGATGGCTCCCGGCGATAAAGAACGGACATGGTCACTTACCGGCACTGTTTTCGGCAAAAACCGTTCTGTTAAACCGGTAACATTGTCCCGGAATAAATGGCATATTTACAAAATCGAACGTGATCTGCATAATAAAAATACCATTTATTATATCGACGGCCGGGAATTCTTTCGCACTCCCGGATTGGTACCGGCAGGCAAACTTTCATTCCATTTATGGATTGACAACCAGGTTTACAGCAGCAGCCAGGGAATCAGCCGCCGGGCATGGGATGGGTTGAGCGCACTGGTGGTCGATTATGTGCGCATCAGAACCGAACGCTCCGGTCAGCAGCATTATAATTATCAATGGCCCGTCCTGCTGCATGAAAAGATGCACCTGATTGGTAATGGCGGTGAAAATCAGGTTTTAGCTGATTTGTCATTTAATGCGCCCAACCCGGGGAAAGCGCTTATTCTTATCACTGCCCGCACGGAAAATGGCGGTCGCCACGACGAACCGGATAAACTGAAAGTTATGCTAAATGGAGAAGATCACGGCTGGCTGTTTGATGGGAACAGGACAGGTAGCGCATCGGATTGTTTGTTTATTGAGAGCGAGCTGCGTGCCGGAATTCAAAATCTGAAAATCATCGGCAGCGGTACACCGGTACTTAGCGGAGTCACCGTAATCGCCGCGGATGATAATAACCTGCTCATCAATAATACCCCGGAATTGAACACGGGGAATGACCGGAATGCCTTTATTGCCGGGAATTATAGCTTTCGCAGCAATGGTGGCGCGGTTACGATTTTCCTGTCCGGCGCAGCCGGTGAAAGTCCGGAATGGAACCATATCGATGCGGCTGCACGCAATGATGACCATGATGACGATTTGAAATTAATGATCAGCGACCGGGATTTTGGCTGGCAAAATGAAACTGCCCTTTACGGTAACAGATTGTTTGGCAGCAACGATATTTTGTTGATTCAAACCGTATTGCCGGCCGGTATGCACAATTTAAAGCTTATTACTAATAATACCCCTACTGTTCACCGGATTATTGTCTGCGGTAACTGACCATAGATACTCCTAAAATTTCATAATAACCAAAATACGCATTGTAATGTACGCAGTAATCAAAAAATATTTAGGCTGGCGGAACTGGGCGGTTTTTACTTACAACTCCATATTCGAGAATAGTTTTGTTATTTTTTATATTGCCCTGCGCACGCAAAATTATTCAACCGAATTTGTTATAGATATTCTTTATTTTATCCTGTTCAGTATTTTTTCTACGAGTTACGGTTACTTAGTGAACGATTTTGCAGACATCGATTTGGACCGGCGTCACGGGAAAAAGAATACCTTTTCTGAGGACAGTAAATTGCTGGCCGGTATCGTCGTCCTGATTTCACTGATACTGAGTGCAATTGCCGCGATTCCTTTCATACATAATCAATATTTTTTGATTTTATGGCTGCTATGGTTTTTAATCAGCACATTTTACAGCCTGCCGCCGCTGCGATTAAAAGAGCGGGGGAAGACCGGACTTATTTTTGTCGTATTTGCCCAGCGCCTGCTGCCCATCCTGCTGGTCTTCGCGGTGTTTGAATTCAATTTCCCGTTTGAAATTATTCTGCTGAGTTTGTATGTACTTTTACGGGGATTATCTTCCGATATCAATCATCAGATTGAAGATCTGGAAAGCGACCGAAAAACTGCAACAAAAACCTTTGCCGTTGAGGCAGGCAATCAGACCGTGCGCCGTATTTTCCGCCTGAATCTGGAAATGGAAAAAATTCTGCTGATTGCCGTATTGATGCTATTTGTCGTGCAGCTTCGTCATTTACCGCTTATCCTGTATATTTTTCTGCTGTTCCTGGCTCTGATTTATTTCGTGGCCTACGTATACGGCATGCGCCTTGTTTTATCGGAAAAAAGCACGGTGGATGTGAATCCCTTTGTCAGGGATAAAAAAACAATTTTTCAGTTTATGCATCATGCCTACCCCTCGGTTGTGCTGCCGCTGGGACTAAATGTTTTCCTGATATACTTCAGTGGTTATTATCTGATTATATTAAGCTTACAATTAATACTCAGAAAAATGTATTCGATTAGTATGATTAAAGAAAGTTTTATTTATAAGTCCATCGTAAAAGCGTTGCAGAAATGAAGTGCTTTTGCGGTGATATATATCACTATTTTACGGAAAAGTGAAATGCACATTAGGCCAAAGGGATTTAACAGAAACTTTTTGGAATTAAGAAGTTGTACTTATCCGTTTAATAAAGAAAATTATAAAATTGGATGTCTTTATGGATAGAAAATTTATATACGGATTGATTTTCATTTTGTCAATCTCAGTTTCAGTCTGGTCTCAAACCTATATCGTACCCGATTTACAGCGTGATGATTTTAAAACAGCGAAAACCTGGTGGATTTTTCAAAATGCCGGCGGACAGGAAGATCCAAGTGTAAATAACGGATATTTGCATGCACAGCTTGTCGATGCGCTTGATGATGCGGCTGGCGGTCCGATGACCTATCGCGGTGAGAATATGGAAAATGTCGGTATAATGACGGCAAATCAACGTGAAATTTATAATAAAGATATGATTATGGATTTAACCATTCGGGTAAAAACGCTGAATACGCTTTTGCCGGGCAGCAGAGGCTGGGGGTTCTGGCGTTCCGAGGATTTGCCGATCACCCAGAATCAGGCGACCTGGTTTATGGAACAGGTTGCCGACCCGAATGAATCTTTTTCCTCTTCCTGGGCGGCGGAAGAAACCTGGTGGCTGTCCCGCGTGCATAACGGAATAGCCCCCGAAGATGAGTACAACACCGACTTAACCGCGCTTGATCCGGCCGTGGACAATAGGGAATGGCATACCTACCGCGTGTTGCGCTATGCCCGCCAATATTATGAACTTTACGTGGATGGCGCCCTGGTTCAGCGTACTGATGCAGCCGATTTGCCGAACGGCGCCCTTGCCGGTAAGTACACCTTCAATTGCTGGAATGATAATTTGGTTTACCATAACACGACTAATTCAATCAGCGGTAATGATACCATTGAAGTTTATTATAACGGCTGGCTGGGTACCAGTGAATTTGTTGTCGATTTTATAGAAATTTTAAAAGATGAATATAATCCGTCTTATAGTATTGCACCATCCGGATCAATCCTGCTGCGCGAAGTGCCCGGTGAAATAGACGACGGTATAAGCAATGGCCTTTGGAAAAGTTACACGTTTGACTCTCCCGGCGATAACTGCGTAATCATTGCTACGGCCAAAGCAGAACATTACGACGGTTACGACGATGATGACGATCTGAAAATCGTGCTCAACTCCAGGGACTTCGGATATAATACGGATCGCAGCTGGGATGGTACGACCGACGACGGCATCGCCAAAACCATCGTCATTGATACCACGCTTTCGTCGGGCAGCCATACGCTCTCATTTTACAGCGAGGTCACGCCGATTTTGTATGATGCTACGGTGCTTGGTTCATCGGGGGGCAGTCTGGTTCTGGATCAGACCGTTAATGAATCCGCGCCGGAAGGCAGCGAAAATTATCTCTGGAAAACGTACAACTTTTCCTGTGATCCCGGTGAGGTGGCCATTTACATCAGCGGCAGCGCCGATGAAGAACCGGGCTGGGATCATCAAAATACGAATATCGACAGTACCGATGATGATGAACTGCGGGTGATGCTGGATGATACGGATTACGGCTGGGAATCGGACAGCTCGTTCGTCGGGAATTCCATGTTTGGCGACAGTAAGACGATTCTGATCACTGAAAATGTCGGCGGCGGCAGCCATACGTTAAAGCTTTATGCCAATGAGTCGCCGACGGTTTACCGCGTTCTCGTCTATGCCCAAAACGGCGATTACAGCCTGCCGGTTGAACTGAGCACGTTTTCGGCCCAGCGACTCGATGACCGTACAAAACTGAGCTGGGTTACGGAATCTGAAGTGGAAAACCTGGGATTTAATATATTCAGGGCGGTCAGCGACGACAGCCTGCAGCCCGAACAGAGTCAATTTGCTAAAATTAACAGCCGGTTGATTGCCGGTAACGGAAATAGCTCGCAGCGAAATGATTACGAATATACCGACATATTCAATCCGGATGCGCAATATCTTTGGTATATGCTGCAGGATGTCAGTTATAACGGCAGGACTGAATTCCATAATTCGCTTATGATTAATCTGGCCGCTGAGGAAAATGACATTACGCCTGTGGAATTCCGGCTTCGGCAAAATTATCCCAATCCGTTCAATCCCAATACGGTGATTAGTTATAATCTGGCAGACAACAGCCCTGTCGAATTGACGATCTACAATGTACTCGGAAATAAGATAAAAACACTGGTTGCCGGATATCAGCCTGCCGGTCAGCACCGGATTCAGTGGAATGCCACGGATGAACAGGGAAACAAAGTCGCTTCAGGCATTTATTTTTATCAACTCAGCACGCCGGCCTTCATGAAAATAAAGAAAATGACACTTTTGCGTTGAGCAGGATTCTACGGTTGCGATAAGCGGGATTTATCGACTTATTTTTTTGTACTTTAAAACAAAGATTCAAACAAACGACCTGATTTGAATAAAGCACGACTGTACGCCATAATCTATCTTTTTATTTTAACGCCAGTCGGATTTTACACTAAATTTTACGACGGTTATGCGGCCGCCTGGGTGAATAATGCCCTTGGCGGGGTTCTTTATGTTATATTCTGGTGTTTGATTGTCTTTCTGTTTTTTCCCAAAGGCAATCCATTACTAATTGCAACCGTCGTTTTTGGTGCCACTTGTTTTCTTGAAATCCTGCAGCTCTGGCATCCGCCGTTTTTGAATTATTTACGCAGCTTCTTTATCGCCCGGACGGTGCTCGGTACTTCATTTGCCTGGTCGGATTTTCCCCATTATTTTGCCGGCGCGCTCCTGGGCTATTTATCATTAATTTTTCTGCGCAGGGCCGAGTAAACAGGTGTTGGATTAAACCGACTTAATTCTAAAATTAAAAAATGGCATAACATGATTCCTTTTGAATGGTACTATTTCGATGTACATGATGATCAGGGATATGATATGGTTTTTACCCTGCATACCCGCCCTTTCATGTCGGTTTTTGAGATATCGATTTTTGATATTTTTATTTACCGTGATAACAAACCGCTGCATCACTATTTTTTTGTCCGGCCTTTCAATGAAATGAAATACAGTGACAATCCCTTTCTTATCGAATACGATGAAAAGAATTACATAAAAAAGATCAATGATGAAATCGAAGTACGGTTTGCGGATCCAAAAATCGATCTTCACTTTAAATTTCAGAATTTACTGCCAAAGCAGGAAGCAATTCGGGTTGCCCTGCATCCGCCCGGGGATGCGGAAAAATATTTTATATGGATTCTGTTTGCTCCGCGCTGCACCGCGACCGGAAAAATTACCTGCCGCAACGAAACGCTTGAGGTCACAGGCAGGGGGTATCATGATTATAATTCCGGCAATATCAACCTGAAAAAAAAGTTATCTTACTGGCACTGGGCAAAATTTTTTAACGGTGATTTTCTGCAGATATTCGGTCATGTGATATTGAAGTCAGGATTTCAACGCATGATATTTGTCCGTGCTGATAACAAATCCATCAGGCTGGACGAAAATCCGCAGCGTGATAAATCCGGATCAATTCTTAAAATAGAAAGCAGGATTGGATCGCTGAAATTTAAAGCGCATAAAACGCATCCCATAGACGATTTGAGATTTTACGTATCCGTATTTCCCAAACCGCTGCTGATACTGGCAAAAATACGTGAAATCGCCGCCTCGCTTGCGCTGGTTTACCGACCGCTGCGTTTTTTCAAGGGAATTCTGACCAACGGCCGTTATCTGCGCAAACGCATATTAGGCGAGGTTAACGGCAAACAGGAAATTGAATCGTTTCACGAGGAAATGTTCTTCTGATGGCTGCTTTTATTTTGAATATTAATGATCCGGTTCAAGCGGCTGATGTCGGATTTAAAGCCTGCCATCTGCATAAAATCAGTCAGTTTGGCGTAACCGTTCCGGATACTTATTTCCTTTCCGTGGAAGCTTACCGGTTTTTTGTCGAACAAAATAAATTGGATAAAAGCATCGCAGCATTAATTGATGCTAAAAATGTTTCCGGGGATTCGGAAATTGCAGAACATATAAAGCAACTGCAGCGACAATTTGCGGAGGCTGAATTTCCCGTTCAGATTCAGGATGCGGTCGGTGAAATATGCGGAGCTTTAAAATCCAGGGATATTGATCAGGTCGCCGTCCGTTCATCGGGCACGCAGGAGGATACGGCGGAACGTTCCTTTGCCGGACAATTTGAAACGGCTCTGAATGTACCGGTGCGGCCGGATCAGGTGATTGAGGCAATCCGCCATGTCTGGGCATCGCAGTGGAATGAAAAATTTGTGGCCTACACATCGCTTAAAAAATTGACTGATCTTAATCCGGCAATGGGCGTCATTATCCAGCAAATGCTGCAGCCTGAGATCGCCGGTGTTTTATTTTCAATCAATCCCCAAAACGGTGACGATAGTCAGTTGCTGATTGAATATGTGGCGGGTACCGGCGAAAGCCTGGTCAGTGGCGAGCAGACCCCGTGGCAGGTGTCTTACAGCAAATCGGCTGGTCGTTTCGAGAGCGGATCAGAGCCGGATGTTCAATGGGCGACCTGCATTAATGGTTTGATTAAACAATCGCTGAAACTGGAACATGCTCTCGGTTATCCCGTCGATGTGGAATGGGCGCTGGCGGATAAACAAATTTATTTTTTGCAGCTTCGGCCGGTGACCGTAGAAGCGCAACCGGCCATTTTATGGACCGATGAAAATGTCGGCGAGGTTATCCCCGATATTGTGACGCCGTTGAGCTGGGATATTCTGGAACCGATGACCAATAATGCCTTCCGCTGGTTTCTTAAAAAATCGGGCATCCGGGATTATCCGCCTCAGGGATTGTTCGGTTTATACAAAGGCAAGGTTTATTTCAACAATACCGCTTTTAATAAAACCCTGCAGCGTTTCTATATCTCTGAAATATTCAAAGATTCCGGTCAGGATAGAAAATCGATTGCGGAAAAAATTGGTATCCTTTTCAAAACCGGCGCAAGCCTGATCAATGTAGCCATTCGTTTCGGCTGGTTTTCACTGACTTTACCGGGCAAGATAAAAAAACATCTGACTGACCATCCGCGACGACTGAATGGTTTGATTTTTGAACATCATCAAAAAAATGAAACCGCACCGGACAAGGTTCGGCAAATCATCGCCCTGCATCACCGGACGATGGCATTGCATATTGCCTGCACCATTAACGGTGAGATTTATTATCAATTATTAAAAAAGCTTTGCGGTAAATGGCTGAAGGAAAAATACGGGATTAATGCTGATGATCTGCTCACCGGGCTGGGTCAGGCCGATAGCGCCCGGAGCGGCATTGCGCTTTGGGAACTGGCGCGGCAGATCAATGCCGATCCCAAAACGAAAGCACTTTTTCTTGAAAATAATCCTGAAGATATAGAAAAGTTTTTAACCGATCATCCCGCCGATTATCCGGTAAAAAAAAGTATCGACCGGTTTTTCGATGAATACGGTCACGGGGCGCTGCACGAATTTGAACTGTACTATCCGCGCTGGTGGGAAGATCAGAGTTATATTTTTAGTACGATAAAAAATTACCTGAAGAATCTGGACGATATAAATCCCGTTGCGGAAAAGGCGCAAAAAGTCGAACAGCGAAACGAAAGCACGAAACAGGCGTTCGCAGCACTTAATCTTTTGCAGAAAATGCTTTTTAAATTGGTGCTGAAACGGGCGCGATTCTTCAGTTCCGAACGGGAAAATTTAAAACAGGCACTGATCAGAGCACACAGCGAATTAAAAAAACATTTGCTTTTCCTTGGCGAACAACTAACCAATGATAGTCAGACAAAAGCAGCCGGGGATATAATTTTTTTACAAAAAGTGGAGATATTCAACTATTTTGAAAAATCAAAAAAAGACTTAAATTACAAGTCTTTGATCAAAGAGCGAAAAGTCAGGCGGGATCAATATATCACGGAAGCACATCCCTCACGCATCAGGCAGATCGGAGAGAACTGGTATCCGGTTATCCCGGAAAAGGATAAGGCGCGGGGCGATTTGAAAGGCATCGCCTGCAGCGGCGGTTCTGCCGAAGGCAACGCCCGGGTTATTATTTCCGCGGAGGATTTCGATACGCTGCAAAAAGGTGAGATATTGGTCACCCGGTTTACGAATCCCGGTTGGACGCCGCTTTTTGTACTGGCCGCGGCAGTGGTAACGGAAATAGGCGGCGCGCTGTCTCATGGGGCAATTATCGCCCGTGAATACGGTATTCCGATGGTTGCGGCCGCAGCAGAAGCAACGACAAAAATAAAAACCGGCATGCGCATTCGTGTTGATGGCAGTACCGGGACGATTGAAATTCTGAATCATTGATGACAGGTGGAAATGAAAAAGATATTACTTATTCCCAGCGATCATGGCGGCGGCAGGGGACATGTTTCACGATGCATTTATCTGGCTAAAAAGTTACAGGCTTCAGGTCATTCGACGGCGATTGTACTGGAAAAAAAACATTATCGCGATGGTCTCGAAGCAGGACTAAAAACGATACTGTTCAATTCATACGCAGAGAGAATAATTAAGTATCAGTTTAAAAAACCTTTTAAACCCTATCTGAAACTGAAAAATCGTCCCACACGCAGGCCGGTGTTTCTGCAGTTTTCCAGTCTCGCTTACCAGGTGCCGCGCGATGGCTATCTGAGTGAAAAAATTGTACGGCACCGCTTAAAATCATTTGAAAAAATAATCAATTCTTTTAAACCGGATGTTCTGATCGGGGACACCCATTTTTTAACCTATTTGCTCGGACAAAAACATCAGATTCCGGTGATTCAGATTACCAGGTATGCCGGATTTCCGCCGCGACCGAAATTTCTGTGGTGGCAATTGCCCGATGACACATTAACCGAACCCGATGCTTTAAAACCGTTTGAACCGGTGATCGAAAAATTGGCGCTTAATGATGTCAGTCGTCCCGAACACTTACTGAGGGGATCGCGCTACATTGTACCGGCCAATAAAACGATCGAGCCCCTGCGGGTCAATGATCCGGATGTCATATACGGCGGTCCGCTGAATGAAATTACCTCACTGAACCGGCCGATTCCCTTTTTTAAAGAAGAAAGCGCCTATCCAAAAATTTATGTCAGCATCGGCGGCGGCGCGGCGCGCAGTGAGGAAATGCGGTTGTTCAACCGCCTGCTTGAAATTTTCAATAAAACCGAATATCGTGTGCTTATTTCCACGGCCAGACGGGTGCCTGCGAAAAGTTTCAGCGGTAAATCGGCCAATGTGCTGTTCGTCGACTGGATTGACGGCATGTCGGCAATTCGTCAGAGCGATCTGGTCATCTATCACGGTGGATACGGCACAACGATGGAAGTGCTGATGGCATCACGGCCGTCCATTGTGATTCCTTCCCATAGCGAGCAGGAGGGGAACGGTCAGCGCCTGCGCAAAAATCAGATCGGTGAACTGGTTTATTGTCACGGGAATCAATTCGAGCCGTTGACGTTTTTGTGGACCTATGGTGAATTCAATATGAACGCCGCCTATAATTTCTCGATTAACGAAAATGAGATGCTTGAAAAGACACAGATGTTATTGTATAGTTCGGTATATGAACGTCTTGCCAGACAAGCCGATTCGCTAAGAAAATTACAGGATGCCTTTGATCTGCGGGCATTGGTGGATTTTTAATTGGGCGTGATCGGGTGATAAACTGCTTTGCAGTTTCTTAATTGGGGTGTTTAAAACACCGGGTTTCACCCGGTGCTACTATTGTTGAATGCTGCGCAGTTTAGATTTATGAAACCTCCATGATTTTGCAAACAGACAAAGGGATGATTAAATACCCCCCACCCCTTCGCCCCTCCCCC
>CAYXRA010000078.1:0-19878 GCA_964467525.1 uncultured Calditrichaceae bacterium | reverse complement strand
ATTATCTGTGCAATATTTTTCTCTGTCACCATGCTTACCGCGCAAAATGATTCGGTTTTCGAAAATTTTATCGAAGCGAGGGACGGACAATTGTATGAGGGACAAAAGACATTTCGTTTTGTTTCCTTCAATATTCCCAATCTGCTGTCCATCGAAGATAACATGCAGTTCGAAAAAGCCAATGCCTGGCGCCAGCCGAACAGATACGAGATTGCCGACGCCCTGCGCAGCATTAAGCAAATGGGCGGAAAAGTTGCCCGCACCTACGTGATCACTGTGCGCAGGCAGGATGATCATCCCGATATTCCCCGTTATGTCGAAGGACCCGGCCAATTTAACGAAGAATCATTCAAAACGCTCGATCAGGTTTTGGCGCTGGCCAATCAGATCGGCGTCCGCCTCATCATTCCCTTTATCGATAACTGGAAATGGATGGGCGGACGGCCGCAGTATGCCGCTTTTCGCGGAAAAGATAAGGATGAATTCTGGTCCGATCCCCAACTGCGTGAAGATTATAAGGCAACCGTGCGCTACATTCTGAATCGCCGCAATACCGTCACCGGCGTCACATACAAAAACGACAAAGCTATCATGGCCTGGGAGCTGGGCAATGAAATCCGTGAAGCCACCGGCGCCTGGATTAGCGAAATGGCCGCATATATCCGCTCCATCGATGGCAACCATTTAATCAATGACGGCAGACAGTCCAGCGAACTGAACGATGATGTGCTCACCGATCCCAGTATTGACGTCCTTTCGACCCATCATTACGAGCAGAATCCGGCCGATATGTTGAAGCATATTAAAACGGCGATGGCCCGGGCCAGGACGGCTAACAAGCCCTATTACGTCGGAGAATTCGGTTTTATCAGTACCGCTGGCATGGAAGCAATTTTAAATGAAATTAATAAGCAGCCTTCAGTGGCGGGCGCTTTAATCTGGAGTCTGCGTTTTCACAACCGCGATGGCGGTTTTTACTGGCACAGCGAGCCTCTTGGTGGCGGGTTATATAAAGCCTATCACTGGCCGGGATTCGACTCGGGCGATGCCTATGACGAACGCGGCGTTCTGCAGATGATGCGCCGGTTTGCCTTTGCGATTGATGGGGAAGCGGCGCCCGATTTAAAAATACCTTCCCCGACGAAAATGCTGCCCATCGATCATATCGGAAAAATTTCATGGCAGGGATCGGCCGGCGCCACATCTTACTCGATTGAAAGGGCTACTTCAGGGGATGGACCGTGGCAGACAATTGCCCGCGGTGTATCCGACGCCGCTGTTGCTTATGCGCCGCTGTTTAATGATGAAAGCGCTGCCTGGAATAAATCATACTACTACCGGGTCAAGGCCGTCAATTATGCCGGCGCCTCGGCGCCGTCGAATGTCATCGGTCCGGTAAAAGCGGACAGGAAATTGCTTGTCGATGAAATGCGCAATTACGCCGTTCTTTTTCACCGCGATGGTGAAATGTATTTGGATCAATCATCAACCCGTACTTTTAAAGAGGACTTTCACCGGCTTGCCGGAAAGAGAGGCGCAGAAATTATCTACCATGTGCCGGGGAAAATCAGCGGATTTAAAATTTATACTTTTTCCGGAAACGAAAAAGATAATCTGCGCTTCGGTATAGCCGAACGATACGGCCAATTCAGGGATGTCCCGGTCCGGATGCGTGATTTTTTCGGCGGTGAACTGGATTATAATTATCAGCGACCGGTTCTGTATGAGGGGCAAGTCGCATCGGGTGAAAACCGCTATCTCAAAGTAAAATTTCTCGATGTATGTCAAATCGGAAGGATTGAAATTGAATACAGCGAATGAGGATGAAAATATCAACCGGTTTTACTTGAGTGTTGAAGAAGAGCTGTTTAATAACATTGTGCCGTTCTGGATCAAATACGTCCCGGACAATGAAAACGGCGGTTTTTACGGGCGAATCACGAACGATCTTATCATCGAAAAAAGGGCTTTTAAGAGTCTGATTTTGAATGCCCGTATTCTGCTGACCTTTTCCATACTGTATCAGTTTCGCCGCGAGCCGCGATTTTTACAAATGGCCGACCGCGCCTATCAGTATCTGATGCGCTATTTTTACGACGGGAAATACGGCGGTATGTACTGGCTGGTCAATTTTAAGGGCGAGGTGATTGATAACAAGAAAAAGATTTACGGACAGGCCTTTACCATCTACGCTATGGCGGAATATTTCCGGGCTTCGGGTCTGGATGAAGCATTGCAAAATGCCTGTGGTTTGTTTGAACTCATTGAAAAATATAACTACGATAAAAATAATCGCGGTTATTTCGAGACTTCCAATCGCGACTGGACCATTGCCGGGGACATGCGCCTCAGTGAGCTTGATATGAATGAGATGAAATCCATGAACACCCATCTGCATCTGTTAGAAGCCTATACCGCCTTGCAGCGGGTTTGCCGGGAATCAGCGCTGGTTGACAAACTGCGCGAATTGCTGCGCGATTTTATTGATTTTATCATTGATCCGGAAACCATGCATTTTAAGATGTTTTTTGATGAATACTGGCGCCCAAAATCTAAATCGGTTTCTTTCGGTCACGACATCGAGGGGAGCTGGCTTTTATGTGAGGCAGTGAATCTAATCGCTGATAAAACGCTTGAAAAGCAGGTTAAAGAAATTGCATTAAAAATGGTTGAGGCGACTATCATGGACGGTTTCGGTGAAAGAAAAGCTATTTATGCCGAAAAAGACGGTGAGGGCACACTGTTTCATGAAGTGCACTGGTGGCAGCAGGCGGAAGCCGTTGTCGGATTTATCAATGCTTATCAACTCAGCGGTAAAAAACGCTACCTGAACTGGGCGAGAGATGCCTGGGCCTTTGTTACCAATCATTTCGTAGACCGGGAACACGGGGAATGGTTCTACGAAATTGATGGAACCGGAGCACCTGTTGCCGGTCGCTACAAAGTATCGGAATGGAAGGGGCCGTATCATAACGGCCGCGCCTGTCTCGAAGTGCTCAAAAGAATGAAAAATAAATGTCAGGTGAAGGAATGATTTAATATGACGCGTGATGATTTCAATAAAAAAGTAAAACAACTGCTGAAGGATTACAATACATTCGCTGAACGGAAAAATGAAAAACTGCCCGGCGTCAACGGAATTTTCAATCGCTACAAATATCCGGTGCTGACCCGCGAACATGCCCCGGTATTCTGGAAATATGATTTGAACTATGATGCAAATCCTTTCCTGATGGAACGTCTCGGAGTCAATGCCATGATGAACAGCGGGGCGATGCTGTGGCAGGGAAAATATATCCTGATGCCCAGAATCGAGGGCGCCGACCGCAAATCCTTCTTCGGCATTGCCGAGAGTCCCAACGGGGTCGATAATTTTAAATTCCGGGATTACGCCATCGAAATACCGGACACAGACGATCCTGAGACCAACAGCTATGACATGCGCCTTGTCGAGCATGAAGACGGCTCGATTTACGGCCTGTTCTGCGCCGAGCGCCTCGATCCCGAAGCGCCCAAAGGCGACCTGACTTCGGCCATTGCCCGGTGCGGCATTGCCCGGACAAAAGATTTAAAAAACTGGGAACGGCTGCCCGACCTGAAAACCAATTCGCCGCAGCAGCGCAACTGCGTGCTCCATCCTGAATTTATCGATGGCAAATATGCCTTTTACACCCGTCCGCAGGATGGCTTCATCAGCGCCGGCAGTGGCGGCGGCATCGGCTGGGGGTTGTGCGATTCCATTGAAAACGCCGTTATTGATGAAGAAATTATCGTGGACGACCGCCAGTATCACACAATTAAGGAAGTAAAAAATGGTCAGGGACCGGCGCCGCTTAAAACGGAAAAAGGCTGGCTGCATCTGGCACATGGCGTGCGCAATACCGCCGACGGTCTGCGCTATGTTTTGTATATGTTTATTACCGATTTAAAGGAACCGTGGAAAAAGATTTACAGTCCCGGCGGCCTGCTTTTGGGTCCGTTGGGCGGCGAACGTTTCGGTGATGTGTCCAATGTGGCCTTCTCAAACGGCTGGATTATGAATAATGCCGGTGAAGTATTCATTTACTATGCTTCGGCCGATACCCGTCTGCATGTGGCGACCAGTACCATAGACCGGCTCATTGACTATTGTATCAATACGCCGGAAGACGCCGGACGCAGCGCCACCTGCACCAAACAAAGGAATGAACTTATCAGAAAGAATCTGGAAATTTTGAATAACTTTGGATAGGCTTTGGCTGGCTCATCTGCATAACCAGGAGGTTTAGATTAATAAAATGCGCGTTTCTCTCATAAAATGTCTTGTTCTGACTATGATGCTCATCGGGCCGGCCTTTACACAGACAACCGGCCTGCTTGAAGATTTCAACGACAACGTCTTAAGCGGCTGGGAAGTGCCCGCCGATCAGACTGCCGGAACCTTCGCGCTGACCGAAGCGGACAGCGTGCTGCGCATTGATTATAACCGCACGGCGCAGAGCTACGAGTGGGATAATTTCAACTACACGCCGCCGTCGATTATTGACGCCACCAATAATCCTTACATCACCGTTCGTGCAAAATCCGATGTCGGCACGGCGCTCACTTTCAAACCGATATATGAGAACGGCGATCATGACTGGGTGCAGGTAACGCTGCTGTCGGACGAGGTCTGGCATACCTATAAATTTGAGCTGGTGGCGACCAAACCCTATCAGATCAACCGCATCTACATGTATCTCGATGGCGGCAGCACCGAGACCCGCAGCGGCGTGGTTTACTTCGATGATATGCGCATTGGTGATTCCGTGCGGACAGTTGATGTGCTTGACCTGAATGAGCTGGAAAGGCTGATCAGCGATGCCAATAAGCTACATGCCAATGGCGTGGAAGGCACTGGAGAAGGGGCTTTTGCCCCGGGCTCAAAAGTCGTATTGAAAAACGCCATTAGTGAGGCCGAACAATTTATCGCCGGTGAAGACATGACGAACGAACAGGTGGACAGCACAATCTGGGTGTTGGCTGACGCCTGTGTGACCTTTGAGAGCGGCGTCAATGCCGCTGATATCGGTCTGATCGATCCACTGGCCACGAAGGAAACCAAATACCTTTATATCAATCTGGGTGATCTGTCCGGCAATTTTTTGCTTTTCGGCATGCATGACGCCACCGGTTACGGGGTGGGCTGGACCGGCGACGATGATCGCAGCGATGTTAAGGCTGTTTGCGGCTCCTACCCGGCGGTATATAGCGAAGACATAAACAAAGTGGATCGGAATAACCAGGTGGAGCGCATGCGCTACAGGCTGACATCAGCCTACAATCGCGGCGGGGTAATTACCCTTAGCTGGCACCAGTATGATCCGGAAGGACGCAGTTTTTATTCGAAATACACCGGCGGTGATAATGTGGTTGAAAGTATGCTGCCCGGCGGAGAATATCATCAATTTTATAAAGAGCGCTTGTATAAAATTGGCCGCTTTCTTAAAACCTTGCGCGGCGCCAACGGTGAATCCGTGCCGGTGATTTTCCGCCCCTATCATGAGCACACCGGCGGCTGGTTCTGGTGGGGAGCCGGACAGTGCAGTACCGATGAATACAATCGAATATGGCAATTTACCGTGGAATATCTGCGCGATTCGCTGAACGTGCACAACCTGATTTATGCGCTCTCACCAAGCGCCCAGCATTTGTCATCTAAAGATGATTATTATAATATTTATCCCGGTGATGATTATATCGATATTTTCGGCTTCGACAATTATTTCAGCCTGAACATTACCAGCGCCGAAAAAGAGGAATTGAAAAACGATCTGCGCCGCATTGCTCAGGCCGCTGTCGATAAGGGAAAAATTCCGGCAATGACTGAGATCGGACAGGAAAATGTGGTAACCAGTAATTTATTCACCGGGTACATTCTCGATCCGGTAAAAACCGATTCGCTGACCCGGCAATTCGCCTACGCCGCCGTCTGGCGCAATCAGGATACCGGGCATCATTTTGCGCCCTATCCCGGTCATCCCAGTGTGCCGGATTTTGTCAAATTTTACAATGATGCCTATACTATCTTTGAAGATAATCTGCCCGAAATGTATGTCCTGACCGGTGATGATCAGACGCCGCCGGAGGTGATCGATTATCCCGCCGAATCATTTACGGCTTTCGAAACCGATGTAACAATCGAGATTAAAACCAACGAACGCGCTTTCCTGCGTTACGGCTTTTCCGATATGGCTTATGCGGAATTGCCCCATGAATTCCGGATCGGACAGGGCGGATTCGATCATTCAACCGTGATCAGCGGCAATCAGGGCGAGGATTTTCATCTGTTTATCCGTGCCGCCGATTACAACGGCAATGCCATGATGCAATCGGTTGAAGTAGAATTTACCATCGATACGCTGCAGCGGCCTGTGGCCTGGAATGAGAAACATTACGATGTCTCCGATTGGCGGAAAGGCAGCGCCCCGATCCACTTTGAGAACGGTTCGCAGGAGGGCAGCGTGGCAAGCTATTCGAGGACCGTTTACCTGCGTAAATCATTTGATGTTGAAAATCTTGATTCGCTTTTCCAGATGGTCGCTTTTGTAAAATACGACAACGGTTTCGTCCTGTATATCAATGGCCATGAAATACGCCGGATCAATATGCCCGATGGACATATCGGGTACGAAACATGGGCCGGCGGCAGCAGCCAGAATTCGATTAATGTTACGCTGGATGCCAGCGTACTGGCATTGATGAATAACGGGCAGAATGTGATTGCCCTGGAAGTGCATCAGAGCGCGGCAGACAGCAATGATTTCAATTTTGATCTGCAGATGATCGATCCCGAAATAGTTATTGCCTATGGCTCGGAATGGTATTTTTATGCTGAAGGCAAAGAACCGGAAATTAAACCGCTCGGCGCAACTGAAATTGAAGAAATTGCAGCAAAACCGCCCGCACAAACGAATCTGGCCCAAAATTTTCCGAATCCCTTTAATCCGACTACTACCATTCAATATGCGCTTTCCGATGCCGGTCCGGTTGAATTAACCGTTTATAATATGCTGGGACAAAAACTTGCGGTTTTGGTTTCAAAAAAACAGGCGCCCGGTCGTTACGCAGTAGAATGGAATGCAGCGGATGCGGCCAGCGGCGTTTATTTTTACAGGCTGCAAACTGTCCGGGGCGCCGTAGTCCGCAAAATGATTTTAATCAGGTGATGCGTCTCGTTTAAGGGATGCCTGGAAGGTTGCAAAACACCGGCATTGAAATTTTGTACGCATCACTATACGAATAATTTAGTTATGAATAAAAATGGATACAGGCCTAAGTCAATACAATATGTCATTATATTAATATTTTTTTCTGCAGTTTTTTCCGTTGCGCAACCTTCGTTGCAGGACAAAATCGAGGGTTTGCTGATCGGTTCGGCCATCGGCGATGCCGCCGGCGGACCGGTTGAATTTGTACATCCACCGTTGCGTAGCTGTTGGACAACGGAGGATCGGAAAATCACCAGGGGAGGTATCGCAGCGCTGGCCGATTCATTCAGACTGCGGCCTTATCCGAAACCGGCCGAGCCCTTTGCCCAGTGGGAACCGTTCGCGCCGCCGGGCACGATCACCGATGACACCCGCTTTAAGATTATTTTATTCAATGCGCTTAAGCACAGCGAAGGTGCGCTGACCAGAGAACATTTTGCCCGGGAAGTAATGAAGTTCGGCAGCCGGATTCAGGAAAAGTACAAACCCTGGTTCGAAAAATGGATCATAGAAATCGGCTATGCAACGGGCTGGACGCTGGGCATGCGCGAAGATGCATATCCGCCCGACCGCATCTGGGGCGGCATACCGACCATGGCCGGGCAGATGCCTTTTCTGCCTCTGGCGGCTTTTTATCCGGCGGATGCCGAAGCAGCCTATCTGAAAACCTGGGAGCTGGATTATCTCGATGTCGGTTTTGCCAAAGACATTACCGCGGCCCTTGTCGCCGGGCTGGTCGGCGCCCTGCAAGCGGACAGCGACTGGCAGACGGTCGAAAAATACATGCGCGAAACCGATCCCTATAATTTTAATCATGTGCTCTATGTGCCGCGCCGGATGAGCGCATGGCTGGATATTGCCCATGATATGGTAAGCCGCGCTGACGGGCGCATTGCCCGCCTGTTCGACAATCTGGAAAGAGAATTGCAGACCAAGACCTGGTGGGAGGCCTGGGTGCCGTTAGTCGTAGTTTTTGCCTGTTCCGAAATTGTTGATTATCATCCGCTGGCCGCCATGCAGTTGATGATCGAATTTGGGCACGATACCGACAGTTACGCCCAGGTGATGGGGGCGATTATGGGCGCTATGCACGGAAGGGATGTTTTTCCGGTTGAAATGCACAGGGCAGTAAATACCCAGATGAAAACTCAGTTCGGACAGAACGTACAGGACTGGATGCAATTAATCCGAAAGTACGGGAATAATAAGAAAAAAAGATAGAGCTGTAGTAATTATCAAAGGATTTAATCGATGAGAATTCCAGAATATTTAATAACTTTAATTTTTGCAGGGATTTACTCATAGTGCTATGCCCAGAATTCAAAAAAGAAAAAAGGGTTGCGTTGTATGCAGATAAATGAGGAAAAATAATATCATGCGATGCTTCATGTTTTTAATCTATTTGCCTTTACTGGTGCTGTTGTCCTGTTCGGAAAGCAGTCCTACGGAACCGGAATTTAATAATCCGAAAAACCTGTACATCGCGGATCTGCGCACGGCTGTGGAAACCATGGAATTATTAATTGCAAATACAAACAGCGGGAATGCTGAAGGGCAGTATCCTAAAGATGCAAAATCGGCGCTGGAAACGCAGCTTAGTAACTCCAAAAATTATCTGGTGGAAGGTCTGCCCGATGCCGATCAGACCGAAGTGGATTCGCTGGTATTCGCATGGTACAGCGCCTGCACCGATTACGAGACGTCAGTAAATTCACAATTTACTGATTTGATTGACCCACAAGCCACCCGTGAAACGCGTTATTTATACGAAAATCTCAAAAAATACGCCCCGCAAAAGCTGCTTTTCGGCATGCACGACGCCACCGGTTACGGTGTAGGGTGGGAGGGTAACGATGACCGCAGCGACGTCAAAGATGTGTGCGGCTCGTATCCGGCGGTCTTCAGTTGGGACGTGATGGGCATCATCAACGATTCCGATTTATCGCGTTTTGAGTACCGCATGATGCTGGCTTATGAAAACGGGATCAATACCCTGTGCTGGCATCAGATCGATCCCGAAGGGCATAGTTTCTATTACGATCAGGTTAATTATGCCGTGGTGCCGACTATACTGCCCGGCGGCAAATATCATAACAAGTATCGGCAGAAACTGTACAAGTTTGCCCTGTTTCTCAAAAAAATGCGCGGAATGCGCGGTGAATCGCTGCCGGTCATCTTCAGGCCATATCATGAGCAAAACGGCAGTTGGTTCTGGTGGGGCCGCAGCCGCTGCACGGAGGATGAATACATTAAACTGTGGCGATTTACGGTGGACTATTTGAAGGATTCACTGGGCGTGCATAACCTGATTTATGCCTTTTCTCCGGACGGCCATCAGTTCCATTCCAAAGCGGACTATTTCAGAGAATATCCAGGTGATGGTTACGTGGATATTTTTGGCGTTGATTATTATTTCTGGGACGGCAGTTCGGCGATGATTACCAAATTTCAGCAACGGCTGGTTTACACCGTAGAAAATGCCCGGGACCGGGGTAAACTGGCTGCGCTAACCGAAGTAGGCGATGAAAAGGTTGATATCGATCAGTGGTACACCCGCTGCCTGGCGGCCCCCGTCAAAAATAATCCCACCGCAAAGCAGATTGCCTATGCCGCTGTCTGGCGCAACGCCCATGAGGGGCATCACTATGCCCCTTACCCCGGACACCAGGCAGCGCCTGATTTTATAACCTTTTACCAGGATCCGTTTACGGTATTTGCCGACAATCTGGTAAATGTCTATACACTGGATAACGGGTTGTAAATTTTGAACGGTAAAACGCAACGTGTGTTTTTTAACGAAGGAAAGTATATGCGCTTTTTGGTTTTGATTTTATTGTTTTTGGCCGCGGATCTATCAGCACAGGCAATTGATGTTTCTGTTCAGTCCTTTAATTCCGGGACGATCGGATTATATGAAAAATTCGAAGTTGTTGTTGCTCTTGAAAATGTCGGTTACTCCAATCCTTACGATCCCGGGGAAGTGGACCTGCGTGCCGTCTTTACCGCACCATCGGGTAAAGTTTGGGAAATTTTCGGTTTCTACGATAATTTCAATCATGCGGATCATTGGAAGGTACGTTTTGCTCCCAATGAAGTCGGGAAATGGAATTTCTATCTCACCCTGAAATCCGGCGACGGTAATGATCAGAGCGTCGTTCATTCATTTGACGCGGTTGACTCGGACTACCATGGCTGGATACGCGTCTCACCCGATAATTCCCATTATTTTATTCACGATGACGGTACACCCTTTTACGGGGTGGGGCCGTATTATCCCTGGAATGTCAGCAACTCATCTACCGGACTGGCACAACTGGAAGCCAGCGGTTGTAATTTCTGGGGCTACTGGAACATTATGTATGATACGGGTGAAATTATTGAATCTATGAATTCCGGTCTGGGGCGCTACGATCAGTACAAATGCGGACGGATCGATCAACTGATTAACTGGTCGGAAACGCGTAACCTGAAAATGATGCTGGCCATCTGGCCGCACGATCTGCTTTCCAATACGGTCTGGGCGCATCAGTGGCATCAGAATCCCTATAATACCATTTGCAGCGTTGAAGATTTCTATGAAAGCGAAGCGGCCTGGCAGTATCAGGAACGGCAATACCGCTATATTATCGCCCGCTGGGGTTACAGCCGCGCCCTGGCTGTCTGGGAAATCGTCAACGAGGTTAACGGCACGGACGGCTGGCAGGCCGGCAGGCAGAATGAGGCGCGTAACTGGGTAGGACGCGTGCACGATTACCTGACAACCAACGATCCAAATCAGCGTCCCACAACCGCATCGGTGAGCGGCGGACAATACTGGCCGGAAGGTTACGCCGAAGTCGATATTCCCAATGTGCATATGTATGAGACCGGCTGGCTGGCTAAATATCCCGGCAACGATTTGCGCAGCAGCGCTTATACTTATTTTAATATATCCCGTCAGTTATGGCGTGATTTTGACAAGCCGGCTATCTTCGGTGAAGCCGGATATACCAATTCATACGGTAATTTTGCCGCAGGCAGTGAGGCTTACACGGCCATGTTTCATAATGCACTGTGGGCGGCCTGGGCCGGCGGGCTGGCGGCAACGCCGCTCTGGTGGGATTTTGGATCGAAACAATTAATGACCCCGGACGTGATGGAACAACTCCGCACCTTTTCCGTCATTGCCCGCGATTATAATTACGCCGGTCATAGTTTTACACCGTATCATATAATCGCGGAGAAATGTGATGTTTATGCGATGGGGAGCAGCGAGGCTATATTTGGCTGGGTAAGGGAAGCTTACGGTCGTCCGGTGAATGGAAAAATTTTGCAGTTCAGGGCACTGGAAGATACTTCTTACCAGATACACTGGTATAATACCTGGACTGCCGGGATGATCTGCAGTGATTTTATTATCGGCGTCGATACGCTGGTTACGATTCCCGTTCCCGCAACGGCGCAGGATATTCCCGACGCGGCTTTTTTTCTTGAAAAAGCTGCCGAAGGAGATACGCCTGCAAAACTGCGTTTAAGTTCGGCAACCCGGCAAATCGTTGTCCGGCGCGGTGAAAAGGCACACATACTTTGTACCGTTCATGATGCGGATGGACGATTTGTGCGCAGCGCCGAAAACAGGATACAATTCAGGATAGAAGGCAGCGGCGCCTTTACCAGACCGTCTATCATAAATGCCGAAAGCGGAAGAGCAGGGGTCATTTTTACAACGGACAGTGTCAGCGGTCTGGCTCAAATCATTGCCGAATCAGACGGCTTAATTGCCGATACACTGACCATTGAGATTCTGAATCGTATACGCCTTGATGATTTTGAAAATTACGGTTCACTTTCAGATCTTGATTATTTCTGGTTCGTACGCTCCGGAACCTCGGCTCAGATGGCCCTGGTTAATGCAATCGGCGATGAAGCGGGGAAAAGTCTGCGCATCACTTATGCCACAGGCAACGGCAATGCCCCTTATGCCGGCGTGGCCCGCTATAATCATGATAATCTGACTGCCGCTGAATTCCTGGAATTTCAGTTGATAGGGGACGCCTCGGGACGCATATTTTCCATTTTGATTAACGAGAAAGATGGTCGTTACTGGCGCTATGATCATGTTATGTCCACAAGTGAATCCGGATATTTGAAAATTGACCTTCGTGATTTTGCGCCAAATGATACTGCTACGGTCATGGCTCTGGATGCTATCGATGAAATTTCCTTTAATATTTTACAGGGCAGCGGGGGAGCCGGTCAGGGGGTGATTTATCTTGACGACATTCAATTTGTTATCCCGTCGCTTGAAACAGCGCTGGAAGCGCCGGACAGGGAAGCGAAGCCGCTTCAATTCCAGTTGCGCCAGAATTTCCCCAATCCCTTTAATCAGACAACTACGATACGCTATATCCTGCCCCAAGCAGACAGGGTGACGCTGGAAATCTTTGACACGCCCGGCAGGGTAGTCGACCGTTTGCTGAACGGGGCGCCGCGGCAAGCTGGCGAACACAGTCTGCGCTGGCGGAATGGGCGTCTGGCTTCCGGGATATATTTCTATCGCCTGCAGGCCGGAAAATATGAAGCGGTAAGGAAATGTATATTGATAAAATAATCCACATCGGAAATCAGGTCGCGCCTGAATGAGAATTACTCTGAAACACGCTTTAACCATCGGAGCCCATGATGAAAAAAAAGATGATTAAAATCTCTGTTTTAGCGGCATTTTTTATGCTGCTGTCCTGTTCTGTGAAAGAGCAATCCGGTTCTTTTGTCAAAGTCACCGGAAAACAGTTTACAATTGATGGCAAGCCGTATCATTATCTCGGCACGAATGTCTGGTACGGCGCGAATCTCGGCGCCGTGACGGACGGCGGTGATCGCCAGCGGCTGTTAAAAGAGCTTGATCTGCTTAAATCGCTGGGCATCAATAATCTGCGCGTGCTGGGCGCTTCCGAAGGCGATACCCAGCACAATACGGTCAATCCGCCGATCCAGCCCAAACCGGACGTTTATAATGAAAAAGTACTTGCAGGTCTTGATTTTCTTCTGGATGAGATGGGCAAACGGGAAATGTATGCGGTTGTATATCTGAATAATTTCTGGGTCTGGTCCGGCGGCATGTCGCAATACATGTCCTGGATAAAAGAAGTGCCGGTACCCAATCCTTTTCTGCCGCCTTATGACTGGGGCAAATTTATGAATTTCAGCGCTGAATTTTATACGAGCGTTGAAGGGGATCGATTGTTTAGAGCCTATCTTGGTAAGCTGATTAATCGCAAAAACACCATCAACGGCAAAATGTATAAAAATGATCCGACCATCATGTCCTGGCAGTTAGCCAACGAACCGCGTCCGGGACAGGGTGAAGAAGGACGTAAAAATTTTGCCGCTTTCAGCCGCTGGATTGATGAAACGGCGCAATACATTAAATCAATTGATACGAATCATCTGGTATCCACGGGAAACGAAGGCCTGAAAGGATCGATGGAATCGGCTGGTTTGTATCAGGAAATCCATACCCATGAATCCATAGACTACATGACTTTTCATCTTTGGCTGTTGAACTGGCGCTGGTTTGATCCTCTGCAAGCCGAAGCGACCTATCCGGCGGCGGAGGACAGCGCGCTGACCTACATTGAAAAACATATTGCCTATGCCAAAAAAACAGGCAAGCCGATTGTGCTAGAAGAATTCGGTATTCCGCGCGATGGGCATAACTATGATCCGCAGGCGCCGGCGAAATGGCGTGACAAATATTTCGCTACTGTTTTCGAAGCGATTTTTCAGAATGCCGCTGCCGGCGGACCGCTGGTTGGCAGTAATTTCTGGGCCTGGGGCGGTTATGGCAAGGCGCGCGATCCGGAAAATGCGGAATGGCAGAAAGGTGACGATTTCACCGGCGATCCGCCGCAGGAACCGCAGGGACGCAATTCTGTGTTTGCCGGGGATAAATCGACGCTAAAAATTTTAAGTGAATATGCCGGTAAAATGAACCGTATCGATAAATAATCTCAGCCGTTGAATATTTAGAATCTGCTGCTCGCCTTATTCCCGGAACAGATAGTATAATTGTCTCAGGATAATGAAACTTCATGGAATATTTTTCGAATGATTCCATTGTTAACGGGGGTAGTCTCAATTGCGACTATCTGCTTTTTAATATATGGGATTCATTTTAACCGGGAGTTTTTATGCTGAAATCGTTATTGCTCGTTTTGCTTTTGTCCGCTATTTGTTTTTCAGCTAATGAAGAAAAAAAACTTAATATGCATGTCATTGACCAGGAAATCAAAATTGACGGCATTCCCGATCCCGTATGGGCAAGCGCAGATTCTGCTACAAATTTTTTTCAGCAGCAACCCTATTACGGCAAACCGCCATCACATCGCACCGTGGCTAAGGTGTTGACAACCGAAACCAATCTCTATATACTCTTTAAGTGTTATGATGATCCGGATAACATTCAGGCCTACACAGGCAAGCTGGATGATTTTACCGGCGACATTGTTTCAATCATGATCGATACCTTCGGAGACGGGCGTACGGCGTATAAATTTGCCGTATCCGCTTCCGGTGTGCGCAGTGATTCCCGTCTGCTCGATGACGCCCGCAACCGCGATTACAGTTGGGACGGTATCTGGTTCGCCGATGCCCGCATCCATTCCTGGGGCTATGCCGTTGAAATCCGCATTCCCTATAAATCAATTCAGTATGATGAAAATTTATCGGCATGGGGCCTGGATTTCGATCGCTGGATTCCCACCAAAACGGAAGATCTTTACTGGTGTGCGTATGAAGAAGACGAAGGTCAGCGTATCTCAAAATTCGGCAAGTTAATACTTAACGATTTTAATCCATCCATTAAAGGCCTGAATCTGGAAATATATCCGGTGGGCATCCTTAAAACCGAATATCTGCGTGACAGCAAATACGATGTCGATCCCAATGCCGGTCTGGATATTTTCTATAATCCGTCGCCCAAACTGACCTTTCAGTTAACGGCCAATCCGGATTTTGCCCAGATTGAAGCCGATCCGTTCGATTTTAACATATCCCGCTACGAATCCTATTTTTCCGAACGGCGCCCGTTTTTTACGGAGGGCAGGGAAGTATTCATGCCCGCCGGCAAGCAGCGCGGCAGCGGATTTTACAGTCCGCTGGAATTGTTCTATTCGCGGCGCATCGGTAAAAAATTACCGGATGGCAGTGAAGTGCCCCTGCTTCTGGGCACCAAGGCTTTCGGCAGGATCAATGACTGGGAATACGGCGGTTTTCTGGCCGTAACCGGTGAAAAAGACTATACGGTTGCCGGTGAGCGCTTAACCGAAGAACAGGCCGTCTTTGCTTCGGCACGGATTAAAAAACAGATATTCAAAAATTCTTCCATCGGACTGTTGTATGCCGGGAAACACACCGCTGCCAATGATTACGGTGTCATTGATATCGACGGCGCTTTGCGTACGCCTAAATGGCAGCTGGCTTATCAAATGGCCCGCTCTTTTAAAAATAATCAGGGTGATTTTGCCGGCGCCGCGGGATTTACCATGGTTCAACCCAGCTGGCTGACCTTTATCCGCGGTCGTTACATCGGCGACAAATTCGATGTCGAGCAGGTCGGATTCGTACCCTGGCAGGGCAGCTCCGAGCTGGTGGGCCTGACCGGGCCGCGCTGGTATTTCGAGGAGGGCTATATTCGTTCAATTCTTACCTATGGCGGCGGATTTCTTGGTCATGAAGAAGTGGACGCTTATACCGATCGCGGCGGCATAATCGGTTTCAATATGCAGTTCCGCAATAACTGGGGATACGAAATCAATATCGACGCCGGCCGCTCAAAAGACGACAGTGTGAAGTATGACGCCTATTCCATGAATTTTTCAACCTGGTTTCATACATCACCGGAATGGCATGGCAATGTCTACGGTGGCTATCAGAAAACTTATAATTTCAACCGCGATTATCTGGCATTCTATTCCTGGTTCGGTTCCCGGTTTAGCTGGAATGCCCTCAGAATACTCAAGCTGGGCACGTCGTTTAATGCCTTTATCGAAGGCAATCCCGATGGCAATGTGGAAGATGTGACCTATAATGCCCGGCCTTATTTTTCCCTGACGCCGGTTAATAATCTGAATGTACGCGTCTATTACGACAATGTATTTGTGCGTTCTACCGGTAAAGTGGAACAGACCATTTTCGGTTTGCTGTTTTCATATAATTATTCGCCGAAGAGCTGGATTTATCTGGCGGTGAATGAACTGCGCGACCGCAGCCGCGAATACGACGCCTTCGGCAATCCCAAACCCAAACGCATGCACATCATCGATCAGGCCGCGGTGGTTAAGCTGAGTTATTTGTACTATTTTTAATTTTGGAGTGTTAATACTGAAGTATCCTGAACCGGATTGATTTTACCCTAAATATAATTTAAGGTATTGTTTCTGCCGAGAGTCTTTTATCTTGCCTGTAAGTCAGGTTTTTAAAATTGTGTTATCATCGATATTGAAATAAACATAAATTAAAAGCCATTGTATCCGGTGAATTACATCTGAATAATCATTTTATTGTTCGATTTGGCAGGAAGTCCGGCCTGTAAAACATTTGAAAAAAAATACAGATGTATTAAATTGGTTCAGTTAATTTAATCAAACAAAAGGAATGCTTTATGAGTGAAATTCTGGACCAACTGGCAATCTGCATCGAACGGGGTAAAGTAGATAAAAACGCCGCCTACCCCCCGGATATGAAGGATCAGGACGGCGCATCGGAACTAACCAAAGCGGCGCTCGAACAGGGCATCTCACCCAATGATATCCTCAAAAAGTCAATGATGGTGGCCATGAACCGGGTCGGTGAAAAGTTCGAAAAGGGACAGGCCTTTATCCCTGAACTGCTGATCGCCGCCAAAGCGATGAATGCCGGCATGGTGCACCTCAAACCCTATTTTGAATCCGGCGAGGCCGAACACCGGGGAACCGTGGTTATCGGAACCGTTTCGGGTGACCTGCACGACATCGGTAAAAATATTGTGCGTATGGTTCTGGAAGGCGACGGCTGGAAGGTGATCGATCTGGGCGTCGATGCCGGCGCCGAAAAATTCATCAAAGCAGTGGAAGAAAACAAAGCGGCGATAGTCGGCATGAGCGCATTGCTGACCACGACTATGATCAATATGGAAGCAATTGCCAAAGCACTGAAGGAAAAATACCCGGAAATTAAAATTTTTGTCGGCGGGGCGCCGTTATCTGAAAATTTCAGCAACAAGATCGGCGCCGACGGATATTTTCCCGAGCCGCACAGCTTCGCCAAGCATCTGACCAAATCTGCCTGAGCAGGTAAACATAAATTTAAAAGGTATAAAGCACCTATGAATGATTCCAAATTACTGAAAGCGGTTACACAGGCCGGCAAAGAAAAACGCCGGCTGATTGCCCCGCTGATGGGCTTTCCGGGACTGGAGCTGATCGGCAGTACCATTAAGCTGGGACAGCAAAACTATAAAATCCATTTTAAGGCAATCGAAGCCCTCGCTGAAAAATTTGAACCGGACGCCATTTTTCCATTAATGGATTTAGCGGTCGAAGCGAATGCGCTGGGACGCTACACCCTGTTTCCGGTTGATGATTCGGCCACGGTACCCAAAGAAAAGTTTGATTTGAACCTGGTGGATCGTCTGCCCGAGATCGATATTACAAGCGACGGCCGGGCTATTATCTATGCCGAAACCATAAGGCTGATGAACGAAAAGCTGGATAATAGCATGTTGAAAGGGGCATACGTTACAGGTCCTTATACGCTTGCCGCATTAATTCTCGGCGCCGACGAAACGGCCATGAACGCCCTGCTGAATCCCGGGGGATTGAAAAATCTGGTAAACTATTGCACTAAAATCATATCCGATTACAGCAAAATGCTGATTGAAGCCGGCGCGGATATGATTTGTGTGCTGGAACCGAGCGGTTCAATGCTCAGCGCCGAGCAGTTCGAAATATTTTCCGTCGATTTCGTAAAGAAAATAACCGGGCTTTGTCGCGAAAACCAGGTTGACTCCATCTATCACGTCTGCGGTAATACTATGCATCTAATTGAAAGTATGGTCAAAGGAAATGTGAACGGGCTCAGTCTTGATTCGGCTAATACCGGTGTTGATCTGGCTGCCGCCGCCGACCTGGTGCCGGATAACCTGGTTGTAATCGGAAATATTAATCCCACAGGCAGAATTTTGTCCGGTAGTCCGCCATCGGTTGAGGAAGAAGTCAAACATCTGCTGGACAGGATGCGCGCATTTCCTAATTTCATTTTAAGCAGCGGTTGTGACCTGCCCAAGGAAACACCGCTGAAAAACATTGACGCATTTATGCGGGCCGGACGCGCATATCAAATGTAGGCTTCCAATCCGGTCATCCTTATGCAACAGACTTCCAGAGAAATTGTGCGGCGCTGCCTGCGCTTCGAAAATCCGGCGCGGATTCCCCGCCATCTATGGGTATTGCCCTGGGCGCAAAAACGCTATGCAAAAGCAATCGCTGAAATCAACGAAAAATTTCCCGGTGACTTCGCCGCCTGTCCCCGGACCTGCCATCCATCGAAGCGCATTAAAGGCGATCCCTGGCAAACAGGTTACTTTACCGATGAATGGGGCTGCGTGTTTTATAATATTCAGGAAGGCCTTTCCGGGGAGGTGCGCAATCCGATTTTAAATAATTTGAATGACTGGACGTCGATAGATCCACCGTATGATATGCTGCCATCAACTAATAGTGAAATTCGTCAAATGTACGACAGCCTCAGCCGTTTTTATGATCGCTGCGATCAGTTTGTTTTGCCCAATTGCAATCCGCGTCCCTGGGAACGCTACCAGTTTCTCCGGGGCAGTGAAAATGCATTAATTGATGTTTGGGAACAGAGCAGTGCATTTAAAAACCTGCTGAAAAAAATCCATGAATTTTACCTGAAGGAGGTCGAGCTGTGGAGTAAGGCTGATGTGGACGCCATTACTTTTATGGATGACTGGGGCACGCAGAATCAGTTGTTAATTCCGCCCTATCTCTGGCGCGAAATTTTTAAACCTTTGTATCGTGACTACTGTGACATCGCAAAAGCACAGGGCAAGTTTGTCATGATGCATTCAGACGGATTTATCGAGGATATTTTTCCGGATCTGATCGGGATAGGCGTGGACGGTGTCAATTCACAATTGTTTTGTATGGATTTTAATAACCTTTCGCGGATGGCAAAGGGTAAAATAGCTTTCTGGGGAGAAATCGACCGCCAGCATATTCTGAGCGCTCCCGATCCGGAAAAGAGCAGGGAGGCTGTGCGGCGGATTTATCAGCACTTCTATGACAGGCGCGGCGGGATAATCGCCCAACTGGAATTCGGCCCCGGCGTCTGTCCGGAAAATGTTTATGCTGTTTTTGATGAATGGGATAAAATTCAAAGCGATGTCCAGCAAATAGGGTGAAGAATTGATTGTATAATGAATCAATTCACAAAATCTTTTTTTTCGATGTTTCTCTGTTTCGATACCGATTCCGATAGCGACCCCGACCCCGATCAGGATGAGAATCTTCATATAATATTGGTTCCTTCCAGGGCTCCCGGATGAATGCAGTATTCATGATGATAGATTCCAGGCTTATTCGTAATAAGGGATTTCTTTTTTGTGTCTGTT
>CAYXRA010000077.1:0-20085 GCA_964467525.1 uncultured Calditrichaceae bacterium | reverse complement strand
GCGTGAATGTAACAAAAATCAGAATAAAAATCATTCCTTTCATCTGTTTAAAATCCCCAACCCAGTCCCGACCGGGCGGGAATGTGAGAAGAACCCTCTCCCCAGCCCCTCCCCCGATTCATCGGGGGAGGGGCGAAGGGGTGGGTGGGTCTATTTAATCATGCTTTTGTGTGTTTGCTAAAACATGGATGTTTCATATTTTAGTATTATTTTTCTGTCATCGATAAATGAAACTGGTTCATTAAATAATAAACTGATTCAACCTGGTTCAAACGAGCCTGAATCAAATTAAAAAGCGGTTCAATCCCGGATTCAGCTCCGGCAGTAATCGGCACGGTGGTAGCGCAATTGTACAAAATCCTGGTCGTTGAGCAAAAGAAAATAAGTAATTATATAGCAGGATTTCAACACTAAATGTCACAATTATTGTAATTTTATTTTAATACTTTACAAACAAAATGAATACGTTCGGCATTTCTTTTAGGCGGCCGAAAGGTAAAATCACCCAGTATACCGACGACCTGGAACGGGCTGTCATAAAGAAGCGCCTTCCAATCTTCTATCGGTCTTATTTTTTGCCGGTGCAGCTCAATCGTGGTTTTATCGTTATCAGTCACCTCAAAGCGGTTGTACTGCATATGCGTTTCCGGTTTATACCAGCTTCGTCTCTTGTAGCCGTTTAGCCCCCAAAACTTTTCCTCACGATAATCGGCAAAAACCTGTGCACATAGTTCGGGCGTTACCACATCGAAAATAAACAGGCCGTTATCTTTTAGGATAGCAGCGATGTCTTCAAAAAAACTGTTTATTTCTTCTGTTTCCAAAAGATAATTCACCGAATCGTACAAACAAATAACCGCATCAAACGTATCGGTTCTGAAGGGCAAGTGCCTGAAGTCGGTACAGATAAATGGAATCCCTGACAGGTTTTTTTTCTTTTGGGCAGCGTGAAGCATAGAAAGAGAAATATCGCTGCCAAATTTTTGAATTTTGTTTTTGGTATAATAGCTGATCAGGCTGCCGGTGCCACAGGAAATATCGATCAGTGTTTTTGTTTTTTTACTATGGGACAACAATATGTTTTTTATATAACGCGCCCACATTTTATAATCAACATGGCGCATAATGTAATCATAAAACGGGGCTATCCCATCGTAAGGCTTGCCGGATTCTTGCATAGTTACTGTTCCGGGTAGAATGTATACTGATAAAATTTACGTTTTAATCGTGATAAATTGCAAATGGATGATAATTTGTAAATAACGGCAATCTGTGTTATTTTCAACCCGCGTATCACTTGAGAAATGCTTACTTTTAGCAGGAACGCATCAGATGCCGGTTCTTTAATCCTGATTCTGAGAAGATTGGTGTTAGCGGCAGCGCTCCGGAACAATTTTGCCGCTTAAAAGTGAAATACGCGACACGTTAAACATTTAAAAATACTATAAAATGTAAAACCAAAACATGCTGAGTTTTTTGAATTCCGTCGTTCTGCCCCTGTTACTGGCAGGACTCATTCCGCTTATCATCCACCTGTTTTCCAGGCGCAAAACCAAAAAAGTAAAATTCAGTTCTATCCGTTTTCTCAAATTACTTGAAAATCAACGGATTAAACGGGTGCGGCTTTATCAGATTTTACTGATTATTCTGCGGATGCTTTTCATCATGTTTTTGGTTATCGCATTCTCAAGACCAACTCTAAAAGAGACTTTCTTTGCGGACAGAGCCGGGGCCAGAGTTACGGCAGTGATTATAATCGATGATTCATACAGCATGCAGTCTTTCATTGGAGCCAATAGTGCTTTTGATGTGGCGCTGAATTCCGTAAAAAAAATTTTGACCGCTTTTAATCCTGAAGACCAGGTTTTCATATTGACACCAGGACAACAAAATGAGAACATGTCGCCGGCCGCATTAAATCAATCAGTGCAGTCTCTGCGCGAACAATTTGATGTGACCAACGCCGCGCCCGATTTTGCACCGGTTTTCGACAGGGCAGCACAGATATTCGATAATTATCCCAATTTTAATCGCGAGCTTTATCTGGTGAGCGATTTTAAAATCAACCGCCATACTCTGAGCGATTCACTGGGACAGTTTTTCCCTGAACCTGCTTTCAGAACGTTTTTAGTTGATGTGGATGAAGAAACGCAGTTTAAAAATCTGGGCATTGATTCGCTGATCGTGCAAACACAACTGTTCGAACTGAACAAGCCTGTAAATTTTCTGCTCAAACTACGCAATTATAATCTTGATGAAGCCCGGGAGAGCATTGTCAATCTGTTTTTGGCTGATAAGAGACTGGCCATGGAACATGTGGTTTTGGAACCCGGCGCGGTCAGTTCGCTGGAAATGAGTTATATCCCGCAATCCACCGGCACCCAGCTTTTGCACTTCGAACTGGACAGCGACGATCTGATCGCAGATAATCTTTACTACGGCAGTATCTTTATAAAGGAAAAAATTAACGTACTTTTTGTGGATGATGCGCCTGCCGTACATTTAAGAACGGCGCTGAAAATTTTGACCGATAACACGATAATGCAGATTGATCTGACCGGTTATAATCACTGGTACGGCAAGAACTTTGAAAATTATGATCTGATCGTGATCAGCAATCCGCGGCCCGTCGGCACTGAAACGATCGAACGATTAACAGGATTTTTGGGCAGCGGGAAAAATATTTTCATCATTCCCGGTGATAACCTGCTGCCGCGGCAACTCAATAATTTTTTTGAGCCGCTGCTTTCGGGCAATCTTTACTACGATTACCATTATCTCGATAATCGTGATAATTATTTTGCCTTCGGGGAAATCGACAAGGCTCACCCGGTTTTTGATCCGGTATTTTCGATAAAGAGCAATGCCGCCGATCTGCCAAAAGTCTATCGCTACTGGAAAATAAATCCGCGCGCGGACGCTTACCTGCGCTTACAAAACGGCGATGCCTTTATTGCCAAAATGGATGTGCCGGATTATGAGGGCAATGTTTATGCTTTAGCCTCGATGCTGAATCTGCAATGGTCCGATCTGCCGCTAAAAGGCTTGTTTGTGCCGCTGCTTTACCGGATTATGTATTCGGCCTGCCAGAGTTTTTCGGTCCGGAAAGATTATTTAATCGGGGGCAGCGCGCAGATATCTCTGACGGATTTATCCATAAACAATGATTTTTTTGTGGACCCGCCGAACGATGAACCGTATCAGATCATTCCGGATCAGACACCGCAGGGATTGCGTTTTGATATTTCAACGCTGCCCGAAGCCGGCCCTTATCACATCCTCAAAGGAGAAGAACGTATGCATTCATTTGCCGTTAATTTATCTTCGGAAGAATTAAAAACGCCATACCTGCGTTTTAGTAATATTTCAGAGGAAGTGATCGGACTGAACAGCGAGTCTGATTTTGAAGAAACCATAAAACAATCCCGGCGCGGGCAGGAGTTGTGGTACATCTTTTTGATTTTGGCAATGCTGATGCTCCTGGCGGAAATCTTTCTGGTCAAAAAAATCGAGGGTAAAAGCAGTTAAATCAAAAATGATCTGATCCGAGACAGGTTAACCTATCCGGACTCAAAAAGAAACACATAATAATCCTGAATCAGCTTTTGAGTCTTACTCCGCTATCTAAAGATGGCGCCAATACAAGGGTTCGACAACGTATGCCACAATCATTAGCGCAGGAATTAATAGATGTAGGTTGACCGGCGCGAAAATTGCTGGCTATTCTTTCTCTCCCGGGTTGCTTCGCTACCCCGGGCTCTGATGTAAAACCGCTTCGCGGTACTCGTCAGATTCGGGGCGGGGCCGCTGTCGAAATCGGTTTCGGGTAAAGGCGGAATCGATCCCGAGCCCGATACCGGATCCGATTGGAGATACCCAACATTCCTCAACAAAAAAATAATCCGGCATGTAACTTTTTTAACAATCAAAACGTCTATATAAGATTACACAAAATTATTATATTGAATTTATCATATATAAATTATCAAAAGGAGTCTTCTTATGTCACTTAAATTTCAAACTGCTTTTCTGATGTTGATTGCATTTACGATTTCCGTATTTGCAGCAGAAGCGCTGATGCGATTTCCCGACATACATGAAAATACCGTTGTCTTCGTTTCCGGCGGGGATATCTGGAAAGCGCCGGTTACAGGCGGGGAAGCGGTTCGTTTAACATTACACGACGGCGAAGAACGCTATCCGAAATTTTCGCCAGACGGTTCGCTGATTGCCTTCACCGGTGAATACGACGGCAACAGCGATGTTTATGTGATGGATACCTTCGGCGGAAATATTACCCGCCTAACCTGGCATCCCGGCGCCGATGAAGTAATCGGCTGGCACGCTCAAAAAAACAAAATACTATTCCGCTCGGCACGCGCCCATTTCGGATTCAATCATTTATATTTAATCGGGCCCGATGGAAGCGGACTGGAAAGATTGATACTGCATAATGCCGCCCAGGGCAGCTTCTCGCCGGACGGCAATAAAATTGCGTTCAATAAAATTTCCCGTGAAGTTCGGACCTGGAAAAGATATCAGGGCGGTTTGGCCCAGGAAGTTTATATTTATAATTTCCAAACCGATGAAATAAAATCCATTGCCAATTTTAAAGGCACCGACCGCACACCAATGTGGATCGGGGATAAAATTTATTTCAGCTCGGACCGCGAGCGCATTTTAAATATTTTTAGCTACGACACCAAAACCAAAACTGTCGAACAGGTTACCAATCATGGCAATTACGATGTCCGCCGCCCGAGCATGGGCAAAGATAAAATCGTTTATGAACTGGGCGGCGATTTATATGTCCTGGATACCGCTGCCCAATCGACATCGAAAATTCCGGTGCAGGTGCGCAGTGATTTTCCCGAGCTGCGCCCCTATCTCAAAACGGTGAGCGATAATGTAACTGATTACGATGTATCCCCGTCAGGGAAGCAGGCCCTGATTACGGCGCGCGGTGAAATTTTCAGCGTCCCCGAAAAATATGGCCGCGCCCGCAATCTCACAGAAAGCAGCGGCGCCCGCGATAAAGACGCGGTATGGTCGCCGGACGGTAAACGATTTGCTTATATTTCAGATGCTGCCGGTGAATACAACATCTATCTCGCCGATCCTGCCGGCGAATGGGAAGCGCAGCAACTGACCGATTTTGACAAGGGCTACCGGCACAGTCTGCGCTGGTCGCCGGACGGCAAAATGCTGAGTTTCACCGATCAGACATTAACCCTGTACATATTGAACGTAGCTACGAAAGCTATAACCAATGTGGATAAAGCCGAATTCGAAAACATCGATGTTGCCCTGAACCTGAAACCGGTTTACGATCATGCCTGGTCGCCGGACAGCCGCTACATTGCATATTCCAAAATGGACGCCGGCTGGGTCAATAAAATTTATATTTATTCCGTCGAAGAAAAAGAAAGCCGCTGTATCAGTCACGGCATGTTCAATGATTTCCATCCCGTTTTTTCAAAAGACGGCAAACGGCTGTTTTTCATATCCAACCGCCGTTTCGATCCTACTTTCGGCGACCTGGAGTGGGAAATGGTCTACAAAGATATGGCCGGCATTTACGTATTTACCCTGGATGCCGATACGCCGCCCCTGTTCCCGCTACGCGACGATACGGAACCGGCGGATGAAACCGCAACCGACGAGGATGTAAAAGTAACTATAGACTTTGACGGCCTGAACGACCGGGTTGAGCTCCTGCCACCGGAACGCGGCAATTATCGCTTTTTGGCGGTTAACGACAAGGATTTGTTCTACCTGAATAAAGACGACGGTGATTTTAACCGATTTGAATTCCGTAATGTCGGTGCTATGGATTTATTCGCTTTCAATTTTGAGGACCGCGAGGAGCGCACGGTTATAAAGGGCATCGATAACTATAAACTGAATGGAGCCGGAACGCACATCATTTATAAAAAGAACAAAGATGTGGGGATTATTGAATCATCCGCCAAAGAATCTTCCGGCAGCAGTCTTGATCTCAGCGATTTGAAAATGCATTTTGATCCGCTGGCCGAATGGCGGCAGATTTTCAATGAAGCCTGGCGTATGGAACGCGATTATTATTACGAGCCAAACATGCACGGACTGGACTGGCCGGCGATGAAGGATAAATACGGCAAAATGCTGGACCGGGCCACCTGTCGCCAGGATGTGCGTTTTGTTGTCGGCGAACTCATCGGTGAACTGAACACGTCGCACACCTATGTATTTGGCGGTGATAAGAAAAGGGAAGCTGAACAAATTAATGTGGGCCTGCTCGGCGCCGACTACGAAGCCGATTTGTCAGCGAAACGCTACCGTTTTGCTAAAATCTATAAAAGCAACGACTGGAACCGCGACGTGACCGCCCCGCTGGTCGGGCCCGGCAAGGATATTAATGCCGGCGATTACCTGCTGGAAGTGAACGGCAAGGATGTAATCACCGAACGCAATATTTACAGTTATTTTGTTGACCTGGCCGGTGAACAGGTTACGCTGCTGGTCAATGACAAACCGTCAAAGTCCGGCGCCCGCGAAATTAAGGTTAAACCGGCAAGCAATGAATGGCTGCTGCGCTATTTGGACTGGGTAGAACAAAACAGGCGCACCGTGGAAAAAGCATCGAACGGCGAAATCGGCTATATCCATTTTCCGGATACCTATACCGGTTCGGCGCGCATGTTTGCCGCCCAGTATTACGCGCAGACTCATAAAAAAGGACTGGTCATCGACGGTCGCTTTAACGGTGGCGGTCTGGATCCGGATATTTTCCTTAACCGTCTGGCCAAGCGTCCGCTGGCATACTGGACGCGGCGCTATTCGCACGATCAGGCCACACCGTGGATGGTTTCCGACGCCCACATGGTATGCATTACCAATCGCCAGGCCGGCTCCGGCGGCGACGAGCTGCCCTTCCTGTTTCGTGAAAAGGGTATGGGCCCGGTAATCGGCACGCGCACCTGGGGCGGACTGGTCGGCGTTTCCATGTGGATACCGCTGATCGACGGCGGCGGCCTTTCGGCGCCCGACTACCGCATCTATGACACCGAGGGTAACTGGGTCGTCGAAAATGAGGGCGTCACCCCGGATATCATCGTGGATCTGCATCCCAAAGAGGTGGCCGAAGGTCACGACGCCCAGCTTATGAAAGCGATTGAACTGTTAAAGGAAAAAATTAAAAACGAACCGCGCGAATGGCCCGGGCACGAGCCGTTTCCGCTAGACCGATAGCGTCTGATATTTGGGCGCAGTCTGCTAATTTGTATTACCGGCTGCGCCTTTTTTATTCTTTCAGAAACTTGCGAAAAAATCAAACCGGCCTGTTACATTGAGATCGTCAAACCCAAACTGAGCGATGCCGGCGCACAATGTCTGGCCCTTTCTGAACAGGTATGCGCTGAAAATTTGCATGCCTTCCTTGAAATCGGCGCGCAGGTTGTAAATCCAGTTTAAAACCCGGAGCTTGCGCGGATTACCTGTTATGCCAGAAATGCCGCGCTCCACAAACTCCGCAACTAACTGTCCTGGCCGATCAACGAAAACCTGCGCAAAGTGCGTCTGGCTGACGCCCGCATTAAGGATACGCAGGTTAAGGATTTGTTTCAGCGGATTAATGTGGAAGACATGGGGCTGGTTACAGTCGGATAAAAAACCGGCAACATCGCGAAGATGCCCAAAAAGCCAGTCCCATCTAAGCGCCGGGCGCTGCGGGGATAAAACGGATGTAAAATAAAACAGGGAACGGTTTTTCCGCTCCCTGTCCTGTTGCTATGTAAATGAAATTTCCTGAAATGAAGGAAGAAGATGATCTTTCCGGCGAAATTTAATAGCCGAAAATTTCTTCCATACTGAGATAAGCGACATCGCCATAGCGGCGTAAAACACGCTTATCCAGTTCATCCTTATCACCCAGGATCATGATGTTATACTTCTTGTCCTTAATATATTTTTCAAAAAACGATTTAATATCTTCCATGCTCATATCGGGTACTTTTTTCCATAACACCTTTCGGGTATCGTAATCCAGCCCCAGTCTTTTAGCCTGTTCGTAGCGGAACAGGATATCCGACTTGGTGATGCGCTCCGGCGCAATGCGCTTGATGATCGCTTCTTTGGACTGCTCGAAAGAAGCCTGCGATTCAGGCATTTCATTTAATAAATCATTGAAGCCATCCAGCGCCTGGCCCAGTTTATCGGCCTGGGTGGCAATGTAGGCCAGCATGTAATGGGCATCTTCTTTCTTCGACGGCGTCTGATAGTTGCCGTAGACCGAGTAAGCCAGCGCTTTGGCCTCGCGCATGGTCTGGAATACCACTGACGACATATTGCCGCCATAGTACTCATTGAACAGGGCGCGCTTCGTTAAATTATCGGGATTGAAGGGCACGCTTTTGGAGAGCATTAATATTTGTGCCTGACGCATATCGTAGTCAACCACATAAACCTTGTTCCTTCGGGTGGGCAATTCGACGAATGCTTCCGGTTCGGGAATCGCTTCGAACTGCTCCGGAATATTGTGATGGGTATTGATCTTTTCGACGAGGTCTGCCTCATCACTGGGACCGTAGTACAGAATGCGATGTTCGTATTTGTTCAGTCCGTTGATGATATCGATCAGTCCCTGCGGCTCAAGGTTGTTTAATTCTGCTTCACTGAGAATATGGGTGAATGAGGAATGCGGGCCGTATTTGGCATAATTGCTCATTGCTCTGAACAGAATGGTATTTTTATTCAGCTTTGCATCGGCCCGGTTTTTCAGGATGTCTTTAATCAAATTGTCCAGCGCTTCGGGATTGGGCAGGGCATCGGCCAGCAGGTGCTCGAAGAGCTTCAGGCCTTCGACAAAATTTTCCTGAAGACCGGTTAAGCTGACCCATATCCGGTCGTTTGAGCTGTTCACCCGGAAGGAACAGCCGATCTTGTAAAATTCTTCCTTGATCTGCTCCGGCGTATATTTTGAGGTGCCCAGGTATTCCAGATAATTCAGAGCCACCCCCAGTTTTTTGTTATGATCGGTGCCCATGTCCGTAATGTAGTACAACTCGAACAGATCATTCTCATCGTTTATTTTTGCCATTACAGGGATGTTATTTTTAGCGGCAAACTGATTGATGTCTTTTTCAAAATCCAGAAAAACCGGCTGCACCTCTTCCGCTTCCATGGCCAGTACATTTTTGAGAAAATCGGACTGATCGGTGCGGTTCAGTTGTACCTCGGTAATTTGCGGTTTTTTAATTTTAACCACGCTGGTATCCGTTCCGGTGCGCTTGTAGACAACCACATAATTATCCGAATAATGTTTCTTGGCAAATTCCACAATATCCGCTTTGCTGATTTCAGCCAGACGCTCAAAACGGTTGACCTGCTTTTCCCAGGGCTGGTCCATTACAAAAGCCTGGAGCATGGCAAAAGCGCGGCTGCGGTTGCGTTCGTAACTTCTGATGCGGTTCAGTTTAAAATCATTGATGATCGCCTGCAGGAGCCATTCCGGAAATTCACCTTTTTTTACCAGCCCGATCTGTTCCAACAGCAAGTCTTTTACATCTTCCAGCGATTGCCCGCTTCTGGGCCGGCCGCCGAAGGTATGATAGGAATAATCCTTCATAATGCCCGGCCGGCAATAAGCGCCAAGTACTTTTTGCTTTTGATTGAGATTCAGATCGATTAATCCGGCCTGACTGTTGGACAGAATCATATCGGTCATGCTGAGCAGGTCGGCCTCTTTTGTTCCGCCGCCCGGCAGACGAAAAGCGAGCATCACGCTTTCCATATCCGGACCGATGACTTCCTTAACCACAGGTCCTTGAATCGGCTCTTCGGCCGGGGGATTGTACGCAGGCAGTTCTTTGGCCTCCAGTTGACCGAATGTGTTGTCAATTTTTTTAATTACCACATCAGGATCAAAATCGCCGGACATACAAATCGCGATGTTATTGGGCACGTACCAGGTATCAAAATAATTCATCACCGCCTGCATGGACGGATTTTTCAGATGTTCAACCGAACCCAGCACCGAGCGACCATACTGGTGCTTGTCAAACAAGCCGTCCATCATGGCCCAGAAGGCTTTGCTGTTGTCGCGGTCCAGGCTCATATTCTTTTCTTCATAAACCACTTCCAGCTCCGTGTGAAACAAGCGCAGCACCGGATCTTTAAATCGCTCGCTCTCGATTTTCAGCCACTTATCCAACTGATTGGACGGGATATCATTGATGTAGACCGTCTGCTCAAAACTGGTAAAGGCATTGGTGCCGGTGGCGCCGATGGCGGAAAGCATTTTATCGTATTCATTGGCAATGGCGTATTGCGCGGCGATTGCCGATACACTGTCAATTTTTTTATAAATGGCGGCACGTTCGCCGGGATCGGTTTTGCTGCGATAAATTTCGAACAAATCGACAATTTTCTCCAGCTCCGCTTTTTCCTTTGACCAGTTTTGCGTACCGAATTCATCCGTTCCCTTGAACATCAGATGTTCGAAGTAGTGGGCCAGGCCCGTATTTTCATCGGGATCATTCTTCGATCCGACTTTTACGGCCACTGCGGTTTGAATGCGTGGCTCATCTTTGTAAACGGTCATGTAAACCTTTAATCCGTTATCCAGCGTGTAAATACGCGCTTTCAGCGGATCGCCCTTAACAACCTCGTAGCTGTATCCGCTGCTGCTCATCTGCTGGGTTTTACCGCATCCGCTAAAAATCACCAGTGTGACAAGTATCAGTAAAATGACTGATACAACAATCGGCTTGCTTTTTAACTGCATAACTATACCTCCTGACAAAATCAATGGTAAATATAAATTGGATTGGTATTGATGAATTTAATTATTTCTGTCATTAATAAAAATTTAATTGGTTATCCTGTTTTCAAATTTTCCCGGTCGGTTCGCTGCCGATTGGGACCCACCCCTGGCCCCTCCGTCGGGTAGGAATTCACGTTGATCCCCGGTCCGATCGTTACATCCCTCAGAGAATGCGCTTTGTCCGGATGATCAGGAATCCATTCCGCTAATTTTGATTCATTCCTTTATACTATCTAACAAAAAAGCCATCCGCTGCAGCAATACATCTTCATCAGGACAATCGGTAACACCGTAAATTTTATCATTGATCAGTACGACTCCGACCAAACCTTTATACGGTATTTCCTTAAACAATACCTGATGGCCGTTTTGTTCGCTGATCGTCCACAACTTAAAGAACCGTTCCCAAACCGTGCTAACGGATTCATCCCGCCCGGGCAGGGCAATAAAATATTGATAATCAGCGTTACCGGAATCGCCGTATTTTGCGCTGACACAATTGCGCAATTCATCCAGTCCCTGAAAACTTTCAGCAACAAAGGAAAAAGAATTTATAATTTGCTTTTCCCCGGGAAGCCAACTGAAGTGCTTTGGGTAAGCAGCTTCGCCGGGCAGGGCGGCGGCTACGCGTTGCAACAGTGCCCGCCCGTTTTGTGCATTCAATTTGCCTTCGAAAAAATTGAATTTTATGTAATAGCGGTCTTTCAGCAGCAGACACTGCGCCGGCGGCTGAATTACGGCTTCCGTGCCGATGGCCAGCCGATCCGCATCTCTGGGACGTTCCAGCGCATAAATACCGAATGCGTTCAGCGGCGAGCCCATATCATACACATCGACCGTAGCGCCGATGGAATCGAGTTTCACATCCACCGACTGTAATTCCTGAAATCCGTAATCAATGAATAAATCGGCGGCGCCGTTAATATACTCCCACAGTGTCGCCGTATCGTAAACAAATACGCTGTCTGTTTTTTCAATGCCCTTCATACCTGAGAAATAATCCCCTGACTGAGCGGAACCCGCTAAGCAAAACAGCAGCAAAACAACACAGATACCTTTCATCGATCAACTCCGTTTAATAATAGGACTAGCCAGCGACAGCAAATCATTCGCTCTGAGCAGATTGGTCCGGACATCCACCTTGTGGGGACAGGCCGCGACACAGGGGGCCGCACAGTCCAGACAGCTACCGGTGTCCGCAGCCTGCAGCGCGCTGTATTTTTCCAGGGCGTATTTTTCCCGGCCCTGCATGGCGTAATAATAGGCATAGCGCATGATCGTGCTGACCGGCATCTGCCGCGGGCAGACATCCAGACAAATATTGCAGGCGTGCCGGCAATATTTGCTGCCCAGATATTTTTGATAATCTTCAATAAACTCTCGGTTCGAAGAGGACAGCGCCGTCCCCGAGACAGGGACAACCTGTTCAACGGTGTCGAAGGAGCGCATGGAAACGCAAATCGTGTGCATATCGGGATTTTCAAGCACCCAGCGAATAGTTGCTTCGCGCAGTTGTGCTTCGGTTTTCACATTATATTTATCAAAAAAGGGTTTGTACTTCTGAAGTTCTTCACGGTCATTCTCATTACGGCGCTTTAATCTGGCTTCGGCGTCTTCGCGACTCATTCCCCGGTCCATCATTCGGCGCAAAAAGTTTTGTTGATTTGTTGTAGGATTTTCAGGATCGAAATCGTCCACTTTTATAAATCCCGGTGATATTTTCATCGCCGTGGTTCCAACATCATTTTTTTTACAGGCTGCCAAAATATTTTCGCCCGCTTCTCTGTTGAGAAAATTATAAACCAGAAGCATCATATCAAAACGGCCGTCTTCCGCGGCGGCAGTCAGAACTTTTTCCATGCTGTCATCCTCTTTCCGGTAGGGACCGTGAGAAGACAAACCAATGAAACGCAGGCGACCGTCCGCTTTTAATTTTTTCACCACGGAATGAAAAGCGGCGTGATTCAGCAGACCGACTCTTGTAACGCCGTGCATATACAGGCAGTCAACATATTCCGTTTGTAGCCGTTCCTGGCATTTTGAGAAGCGATCGATAATCGATTGCTCTGTTTCCTCTTCATCGATATGCAGCTTTGTGGTGATGAATATTTTTTCGCGATCCATGAAGGGCATCGTCTGGCCGATAAAGCGCTCCGACTGACCATTGCCGTAGCCTTCGGCCGTATCGAAATAATTGACACCGTGATCGTATGCATAGCGCACCACATTCTGGTCGTTGAGCCGTGTAGTTCCCATGCTGATATCGGAAACTTTGAAGCCGGTTCTGCCCAGGCGGCGAAAGCTATTAATTTTTTTGGATTCTTCCTGATCCTGCTTAACAATGCTCTGAGATGTTTTACAGCCGATTGTTGTACCGGCAGCTAAAATACCGCCGATCCTGAAGAATTTTCTGCGCGACAAATTACCGGAGTGCCTGTTCTCACCCATTTTACCCCCCCCATTATTTTAATCCGTTTTTAAATTACGTTTTCGGAAAGGAAATGAACAATTTCAAGTTAATAAAAATTAATTACAAATCATAAATAAATTGACGGATTTGATGCATGCCGAACTGAAAAGAGCCCCAATTTAACCGTCCCCGTTACTCGGAAGGAACAGGGAGGAGGGAATTTACTGCTGCGCGGTATTAAAGAAGCATCCCCCCTGTCCCCCTTCGAAGGGGGATATGACAGCAAATTAAATAACCGCAGCGCGTTTGGATATTTGCAGCCCGGGCAGCGCCCCAGGAATGCATTTATTCTAAAATTAGAACCAATAAGGGAGAAGTTCTCAATACCAATCGAGATTCATAAAATGCGGGAAAATTTACCGGTCTATTGGCTGTCTCCGGCAATTGTATCATCAATATCCTGCTCGGGGATTTCACGTAAATATTCCAGTGCCGATATGGGATTATAATTACTTCGTTTTCCAAATGGAAAAAACTGGATGCCTACATTATTTTTGTCCGTCGATTCGTCCACGCTGTTCCATCTGATATGACCTTTAAGGTGCAGGCTCGTCCCGTCGGGGAAAACGATACGCATATCAACCACGTCACCAAATTTAAAATGCTGACCTGTTTTAAAACCGATACCGCTTTTAGACAGATTGGAAACCTGCACGGGTTTGGACAAAACTTTGAATAAATAATGACCGTTTTTTTTCCGGTACTGTATTTGTGTACCCGGAATACTAACCCGGTTTATTGCTCGTCTTTCCATTATCAGGCCGTTAAGTTTAAAGGATGGCAGTTTGTGCTCAATGCAAATAAATAATAATTTAGCTGCCCTTTGTCTGTGACTACCGTCAATTTTACAACATTTTTGTCCCGGATACAATTGGAATTTTATTTAAATGTTATTTTATTCCCACTAAAAGGACTTCATCACTGAATTTGAAATTTTCTAAACTTTCGATTCGTTAAAATATATAAGTCCATAAAACTTAATTTATTTTGAAGCGTTTAAAGTATTAATATCAAATATGATGTTAACCTTGATTCATCCATTTTAACCCCGGAGGAACCATGAGCAAACCTAAGCGCATCATCAAGAATAATTCAAAGAGAAATCTGAAAGCCCTGATCCATGTTACCAATCAACATGTTGGCGACAAATCGGAAGCGTGGTATGATTTGCATAATAAATCGATACTTACGGCGGGCCGGGGCGGCAAAGGACATGGTGGTGGCGCCGGTTTACATGCCTGGAACCGGAAAGGTCGATGGTAGCATAAATTTAAAAAAAAGCCTTCGGAAATCCGAAGGCTTTTTTTGAGGAGAAGAGGTCTGTCACTCATTTAATCAGCATCATTTTACGCACCTGTCTGAATGCACCGGCTTCAATCATATAAAAATAAATGCCGCTGGCAAATTCACTGCCATCCCATTCTACTTTATGCTTTCCCGCGGCCTGCCTTTCGGAAACCAGGGTCGCTATTTTTTGTCCCAGCGTATTATAAACGGTTAATTCTACCTGCTCAGCAGCGGGCAGCGTGTAATGAATAACCGTACGCGGATTAAAGGGATTGGGATAATTTTGACCGAGCGCAAAAGTGTTGGCCTGAAATCCGTTATTTTCTTCCAATGAAGTAAGCGTAATAAAATCCGATTGAAACCGGGGACGCAAATCGTAACCGTCGTCCGGTGGTGAAGCATTGGTATACTGATCGATGATCGCCACCAGCCGAATGTTGCCCGTTGGCGGCGTCCATCCGTCAATATCTGTTTCACGGTCGATATATAGATCCACGGTGTCGACGCCGTCGCTTACTTTTATCAAAGAACCGTTATTGCCTTCGGTTGGCCATTCATTGGGATTCAGAATCTGCACATTTTCAAAGGCGGCGAGCATGGATTCGTAGGGCTCGCCGATATCGGCCAATTGCAGTTTCAGGGTATCGATGGAATTGTCTTTGCCCAGGATAGCCACGGAGCCTGCTGAATCGGGTTCGATCCGGCTTAAACCTTTGTACTGGGTCAGTTTGCCGCGCACGAAAACACTATCGCCGACATCCAGATTTAAATTAAAACCGCCATGATAAAGCAGAATACCGGCGCAGGGATCCTGCATGTAATATTGGGTGTTTGCGCTGTAGTTGACCGAAGCAATCACACCGGTTAGCGAAACATATTCATCGAGTAAGTCGGGCACAAAATCACTGTTAGTATCGGCTTTTGCCGTGGCAATATTCAAAACAGCCGGATGGATGTACTCCGTAAAAATGCGCGCCGATTCCAGGGAATCGGAAAATGAGGAAACAGCATAAAAATAACTGCTGTCCGCTTCGGCTGTTTCATCGAGATAATTCATCTGATCGCTGCCGACCTTGGCAAGCACGGTCATGTTATCTTTATTCTGACCGCGATATACTTTAAATCCCTCTGAAATGCTGTTTACTGCAGCGATGTCAGCATCATGGGCAAGTTTCATCAGACCCTGTTCCTGATGATCGATCCACAAATCAATAACCCAGTTAGTCGTTTGTTCGGGCGGATATCCGCCGTACTCGTAGCTGTGATAAATATTTGTATAATTTGGATCACCCGCATTAAAAGGATCGGAAATATTGGCGCACCATTTGTTCACGCCCATAACATAAGCCGAGGTATCGCTGACGACCGAAGGAAACGCATAATCATTGTTTTGATAGGTATTTACCGTAAGTCCTTCGATATAAATACCCACCGTATCCGGCGCCGGTACCGATCCCAGGCTCACCGCTGCTTCCCAGCGCGGCTGTTCGCTGGAATCGCCGGCGATCAGACTGTCGATAATCGCTACAACGGTTTGGCTGCCCATATCCAGAATGTGAATATTGTAGTAGTAAGGACCGGGCATTTTGGCATCGCCCACAAATCCATGACAAAAATCAAGCTGTTCCAGGGTAATGTTTTTAAAAGCGGACAAATCGATTTCCACGCCCGGCGCCATTCCGGGAGGAACGCGCCACATGGCCCCCGGGACACCGCTGTTAAAAGTTATGAATGAATCGGGCAGTTCATGATTCCATGTGACCAGGGCATTGGTTAGGGCGGTTTTTACCTCAACCGCGGTCGGCGGGTGATTGATGTGTCCCCCTGTTGCCGCAAGTACGGCGTTTTTTGAAATACTCAAGGCAAATGTGAAAATCATTATCAGCAGAAAGTATCGGGAAGTCCTTTTCATAAATTTTCTCCTTTTTCGGTTTTCACCGGCCACACTATTTTTTGGCACTAAATCTATTCAATCATCCAAAATCAAAATGTGATCTATAACAGATTTAATCCTTATTAAAGAGTATCGGAAAAGTTTCACAAAATTTTAGAATCTTAATTAATTTTAAAAGCATTCCAGGCAGGATACGTCAAAAGATATTTATTCGTTAACCTTTCCGAAGCGGCGCAGACCGCTCCAGTACATTTTCTTGCTTATGGGCAGCGGCGGATATTCTTCATTTAAGAGGATCGGAAACCATGGGCCGTTTTTCGGATCTTTTAAAATGTAAAGCTGACAGGCCGGCGTATCGCCCTGACCGATCAGCGCCAGCATGTTGCCGCTGCTGTTTTTTACCAGATCGATGATCATGACCGCATGGCCTTTTTTTTGCCGGCGCACGATAAAATCGCCCACTGCAACCTGAGACATCGCAATGGATTGGTAATGATGATAAAAAGTCTGGCTTGCCGTGTATTCGAACAGCGTATTCAGATAACGGGTGAAATTCTGCCTGGAAGTATCCGTGGCTGCGCTTTTCTGCAGGAAAAAATGCAGTCCGGCAAATTTTGGCCGCATTCCCATACGCCATTCCGGCCAGGGCAGCGGTAATCCGTCGGGCAGCGGGTAGAAAATCTGATCCATTTGCCCGGACTGCCTCAAATAATCGGCGTGCATGGCGATCAGAATATCCATGCACTGCATCAGTTTTTTACCGGCGATATCGATAGCCACCACCGCGGCCAAAGTCGAGTCGTCCACGGAAACCCGGACTCTGCCGCGGTAATCCTTCACCGCCGAACCTTCCGGCATTAAAGGCATGTTAAGCAGGTAAAATCCGAAGGCGTTCGAATCAACGGCGACACGGCTATAACCGGCCGGCGGTTGAAATCGTTCGCCGATCGTTTCAAATTTGCTGTCTGTATCATTATCCGGATTAAGAAACAGCGACTGGGCTGAAAGATTAATCACTATTAGAAACAGCAGTGAGAAACGCAGAACCATATTTAATCAGTTTCTTTATTCATTTTGCCAGCATAAAAATTTCACACGGTTATTTCAAAATCTCAAAATCATCGCCGTCCATCCAAACCGGAAATTTTTGACGGTAATTGTTCAGGGTTGATGCCGACAAGCGCTCCGTATGCACGGCTTCATTGCCGCGTTTATGACAGAGCACAGTGCCGGGGGGATCGATAATCATCGAATCGCCGGAATAATTGATGCCCATGCCGTCCTTTCCCACGCGGTTTACGCCGATGACAAAGGCCTGATTTTCGATGGCCCGCGCTTTCAGCAAAGATATCCAGTGCTCCGCGCGCCGTTCCGGCCAGTTGGCGATATAAATGACCAGATCGTATTCGTTATTGCGGTTGCGCGACCATACCGGAAAGCGTACATCGTAACAGATCAGCGGACAAATTTTCCAGTCCTTGCAATCGACAATATTTTTTTGTCGTCCGGCCGTGTACACGTCATTTTCCCTGGCCATGCGAAACAGATGTGCTTTATCGTAGGTTTGAACGGCACCGTCCGGTTTTACCCAGTACAGACGGTTATAGTAGGCGTCATCTTCATTTACAATAATACTGCCGGTGATATCGGCCTCTTTCTCCGCTGCTTTTTCCTTTAACCAATGCAGCGTCGGCCCGTCAACCGGTTCGGCCAGTTTTCTGGCATTCATTGAAAATCCGGTACTGAACATCTCCGGCAGGATGATCAAATCCGTGTTTTTATTCAGAGAAGCCAGTTTTGTATCGAAATGAGCCAGATTTTTTTCGACCTGTTCCCAGATCAAATCGGCCTGAATGATGGTGACTTTTAAATCCTGCATAATTTTTCCGCCGCTTCTTTTAAAGTTTCCTCTTTTTTGGCAAAACAAAAACGAATTACTTTGTTGTCGTCTTTGTTGATATAAAACGGTGATACGGGCACGCTGGCCACACCATGATCCCGGATTAATCGGACAGCGAAATCCATATCCGTCTCATCTGAAATATCCGAATAATCAGCCAACTGAAAATAAGTGCCCGAACAGGGCAGCAGTTTAAATCGCGAATCCTTTAGCCGCGAACGGAATAAATCACGTTTCTGCTGATAGAAGGCGTTCAATTCCTGATACAGCGCTTCCCTTTTCAGGAATTCGGCATACGCCATCTGCACGGGGGTGTTTACCGCATAGGTTAGAAACTGGTGCACTTTGCGGAATTCCGCGGTCAGGGCCTGCGGGGCATTGCAATAACCGACCTTCCAGCCGGTGGTGTGGCAGGTTTTCCCGAATGAGCTGATCACCATCGTGCGTGCCCGCAGTTCCGGATAGCGGCAAAAACTGTGATGTTTCCGGTCATCAAAAATAATATGTTCGTAAACCTCATCACTGATCAGAACGATATCAGTATTTCCAATAATTTTAATTAATGATCGGATATCCGTTTCAGTCAAAACCGAACCACTGGGATTATGGGGCGTGTTGAAAATAATCAGTCTGGTTTTTGCAGTAATCGCCTCTCTGACCTGCTGCCAGTCAATATGATAATCGGGAAATTGCTGCTGAATAAATACCGGTACGCCCTGATTGTACTCAATAACCGGCACATAGGCATCGTACCACGGTTCGAATACGATCACCTCATCGCCCGGATGAACCGTTGCGGTGATCGCCGCATACAGGGCTTCGGTTGCCCCTGCGGTTACGGTAATTTCAGTTTCAGGATCATACAGCGCACCGTAAAGCCGCTCCGTTTTGCGGGCAATCGCTTCCCGTAACTGCGGCACGCCCGGCATCGGGGCGTATTGATTGTGCCCGGCCTTCATATTGCAATAAACCAGATCGATTAATTCGGGATGGCAATCGAAATCGGGAAATCCCTGTGAAAGATTAATGGCCTGATGCTCGCGGGCCAGTTGCGTCATTATTGCAAATATGGAAGTTTCCAGTTTCGGTTGTTTGGATTGTAATTTGATTTGATTCATAAATCACCCTAATTCAATATGCATCAGCTATGCTTTTCATCCTGCTTTCTTATCAGAATCATTGTCGCCCTGCCGATTACCGCGCTGTAAGCGTAAAATGCCAGAAAAAATCCGGTAATAATGCGCAGTTTGGGTTGTGCCGGATCGAAGTTCACATATTGCTGTACATCGTCGGACGGTGTGCTTACGGCAAAGCCAAAATTGATTAAAGCATATATGAAAAGAAAATAGGTTAAATATTTGTGCCATGGCGGACAGTTATTAAACACCAGTGACCAGGGGTGGTGCGTCTGATTTTCTTCGCTCAACATCTTTAAAAAGGTTCTTGACTGCAGCCAGCTGATAATCACGCCGATGACCAGAATATAAATAACACTCACAGGTATCAGATATATTTTCAGGACGGTCAGAATATGTATAACCAGGCTAACCGCCAAAGCGATCACTGAAAAATAGAGCAGTTGTTTCGGACTTATTTTCATAAATTATCTTTCTTTCATCGGATTATTGATTAACGGGCTTTCTGCCGGCAAAACATTTTTCAGAATATTTCATCAACAAAAATCTAACCAAAAATATTTGTCCCGCCCGGGCGGGATAAAACTGCTAAAAAAT
>CAYXRA010000076.1:0-20200 GCA_964467525.1 uncultured Calditrichaceae bacterium | reverse complement strand
TTTTTTTATACCTGTTGTGGTGTACGTATGTAGTCTCAATCCCCTTTTAATCTCGGGGCATTCTCACCATGTATTCCGCACCAAAGAACGGGCGGAACAATTCGCCGTCTCAATCCCCTTTTAATCTCGGGGCATTCTCACGAATCGGCAGCAATAATGAAGGTTTTCGAGACAGAATTTGTCTCAATCCCCTTTTAATCTCGGGGCATTCTCACAGGAGATTTAAATGAATTATCGTCAAGTCGAAAGCTTCAAGTCTCAATCCCCTTTTAATCTCGGGGCATTCTCACCGAGGGGCGTTGGGGTCAACCAAACACTGGAAAGCACTTAGTCTCAATCCCCTTTTAATCTCGGGGCATTCTCACTTTCAGTTCTGAAAGGCATTTGCAACCTGCACCTTATCAAGTCTCAATCCCCTTTTAATCTCGGGGCATTCTCACTATTATAAACAAGAAATTCAATGCTAAAAATAATGTTTTTTGTCTCAATCCCCTTTTAATCTCGGGGCATTCTCACTTGGCGGCGAGTTTTTCGCAATCAACAGCTACGGCTACAAGTCTCAATCCCCTTTTAATCTCGGGGCATTCTCACCCGTCCGAAAGGACGCAAAATGTACCTACGGGAAGACACGCCGTCTCAATCCCCTTTTAATCTCGGGGCATTCTCACCCGGAATGGTTCGATGGTAATAAGGCACCCTATCCGGTGTAGTCTCAATCCCCTTTTAATCTCGGGGCATTCTCACGAAGGACAAAAAAAGTTGCCTACAGTAAGACTGGAAGTTTTGGTCTCAATCCCCTTTTAATCTCGGGGCATTCTCACAAAACATGAACGGCGCAATAACGAGTTCACAAAAATAAAGGGTCTCAATCCCCTTTTAATCTCGGGGCATTCTCACGGGCCTTGACAAAAACTCAGATGAGTATCGTAAACAAGTCGGTCTCAATCCCCTTTTAATCTCGGGGCATTCTCACAATGGTTGAGAATGGCGAAGTGGTCAAAATCAAGGTCGTTGGTCTCAATCCCCTTTTAATCTCGGGGCATTCTCACTAACAAATCTTATGTTTTGTTACCGTTGACATGGGGAACGTCGTCTCAATCCCCTTTTAATCTCGGGGCATTCTCACCGCAGCCAATTTTCCCCTTGATATGACTGGCTTTGCGGGGCCTGTTGCGCCAACCTGCCGACTAAATTGTCGAGTTTCTGTAAATTTACTAATTTTATCATAATATGCAAGCCCTTGCCTTTCTGTTTTTATTGCACTTGAACCAGTTGCGCCAACCTACCCCGGTTTTGGCTGTTTTAGGCCGTTTGCCGGGGTTGGCGCAAATCGGGGTTAAGTTGTTTAAAATCAATGTAATCCCTTGTCCAACTGATCTAATACCAATGTGTCTTCTTCAAAATGGCAAAAGATACGTTTAGCATCCTGGTCAGCCCAGGCATCAAATTCATGTGTAGAATGCGGTTTTGGTTCTCCTGATAAATCTTTAAAGTCAAGTCGTTTCGTATTTTTCGTTCTGCCGGACTCTAAATAAAGAGACAAGTCATCAATCCGTTCGTTTACGATTTTTATACGGTCTCCGGATAGTTTCTGCACGCTTTTCAGGAAATGCGGTCCGAATCGTATTGTCTGCAGCGGGGGCTCTAAAATCCGCTCAGTGTAGATGTCTGCTTTCATTTGCTGATAAATAATCTGCCCGTATTCGGAAAGTATTGTAGCGCCGTTCAGTTGCATCAACAAAGTTCGCGGCAGCTTTTCCGGAATGGATACGGATAAACCGAGGGCTAGTTTGCGCAGCAGGGAAAAGTGTTCTTTCAGCACTGCGCCGGGATCGATGCGCACGGGCAGGCGGGGCAGACGCATCAGTTCCGTTTGTGATTCAAATACGTAAATGGCTTCGTCGGCATAGAACATGGCCAGGGCTTGCAAAAATCCCTGCACGCTTTTGAATCCGCCGGTAAGATTAAACACCACATGATAACCTTCGGGAATGTTATTTTCGCACCAAACCACCAGATCGGAAAGGGCGAGCTGGAAGCGGTTCAGATCTTTAGTTTGCAGGTCGGGCTGCTTATGAACATATACGGACAGCCCCTGTTTTTCGAGCCACCTTTTAACCAGCGCACCGGTGATTTGCCCCAGCCAGGTATCGGTGACTACAAGGTAGTGCAAATCGCTTTTATGTTCCGTCTTAAAATCGTAAAAGCGGACGATAGCATGCAGTTCGGCGGACAGCCGGGTTACTTCATGGGGTGTGGACTTTTCAAGTTTTTCACGGATAACGTTAATCCGTTTTTGCAGCATGTTTTTATCTTCAGGGGTAACTTCATTTTCGGCGGCATTGGCATATTTGCCGATCAGTTTGCGCTCGGCGTCGTTGCATCCGTTGGTTAACAGGCTCGTCCCGCAGGGGGACAGGATGAGATTGGGTTTCAAGGGTCATTTTCCTTTCATATACTTAACATAAACTACTTAAAGTGATCTTTTAGTGCTTCGATTGCATCATCCATATTATTGTATGATTGTTTTTTTTTCGATTCTGCTTTGTTTTCACTATCCATTTTCTCGAGCTGTCCTTCTTTTAACTCAACCCAGCCGATGTATTCCGATGGTACGAAGCGTTGTGCAATCAGCCTTCTGGATGTGGGAAAGGCGTCGGCATCCGGGGTACGCCTGAGCAGGCGTTCCTGGCGTTCTGCATCCCGGCGTCTTTTTGCCGGGTATTTTAGTAACTTTTCATCTTTTATAATCAAATCAAGGTTAAATGCATATACAATATCCGGCAGGATATTTTTAAGATATTGATTGTCCTTAATAGCAAGCCCAACCGTTGTGGCAAACCATCCCGAGGCGAAACCGAGTTTAAGCCTGTGTTTTTTCGCGGCAATTTGTTCAAGGGCGGTTTCAAGTTCTCTGCGATCCTGCGGACTAAATCGTTCCAACCATTTATTTTCTTTATCTGTTACCGCCTGTCCGAAAATTTCTATTGCGTCCAGTATTTTATAAATGATATGCTTTTCCAGTTCGGCCTCATTCATATTACTTACAGTATCAGCGGTAAGGTTGAACAAACGAGACATTTTTCTTTCAAAGCCACGCCATTCTCTTTTATTTTGACGGTCAAATAGTATTTTTATCAGTTGGGCATCCACTTCAATACCAAATGAAAACTGACTTTCAGAATCAATGAATTCCGAAATATTGATCGGTTGGGCTTTAATGCCGCCGCTGCGACCGTCCCGCGTAAATGATTTCATTTCCGCCACTAACATAGTAACATGCTGTCTGGTCGTATCGCTGACCTTGATCAGCCGCATAATATCAAATTTAGGATCGTCTAATCTGCCGCGACCGTCGTCACAACCGAAGATATATTTTTCGACTTGCTGACCTATACGCTTTTCATATCTGCGTCGTAAAAAAGACAATTGCCTGAATGCTTCTTTCTGCTTTCCAATATGATTACTCTTAACGGCCTGTAACACCTCTTGCGCAGCGTCATTGAGTTTACCCAAAATTTCGCTCAGGCCTTCTCCTCTAGTATCCTGCGGCTCTGCAAAGAGATCAGCCTCACCTTTATCAAGTTCACGGATTGCTTTATAGGCTAATGCGGTACGTATACTTCCCTTAATAGATGATCCGGGAATATAGGGTACGTTATTGGTTTTAATCATTTCTTTCAACTGCACAACGTTGCGTGGGCGGTTCGGCATAAAGGCCTGATATCTATGATACTTTTGATCTTTAATAAAGTGCTCGGCCAGTTCTTTTTTCCCGAGTATATTCCTGGCAAAATCAACAATATTGAACTCGCTGCGCAGGCGGGCAATCAATTGATTCTTATCCATGGATAATTTTCTGTTTCGGCTCCGCCTGGCCTCTCTTGCTTCTCTATCCGCCTTTGCTATTTTATCGGATGTTCCGTCTACCCAGTTTGAAAAGCGGTCAATATTATCCGGATCATCATCCAATAAAGCCCGGCTGCATGCATCAAGATCAAGAACGAATATATTCTGGTTTTCAATATAATATTCGAAAGGTTCCAGCATGTTACCTGTACCGATATGTAATGGCGATAGCGTCGTAAGCGTTAGTTGCATAACTATTGTCCTTTCATTTTATAATTCACCATTAAAGCATAACCATTGTAAAAGACATCAAAATTTTGTTGCTTTGTCCGCTCTTTTACGATCGGGAATGCACCGTAAACTTTTCTATCGGGTATTGCCGGAAAAATACTCCCTTCGCTGAATACATTTACGCCCTTCTTCCAGACATCCGGTTGAATATGCAGTCTGCCGCCAACCTTACCTTTACGTAGTTCCATACGGTACCAAACCTTTTTAGGATTGTTTGAAAAATGCGTTACTTCATCCTTCCGGGGATAGTAAAGCGAAAGATTCAGTTTACACACGCCATCCTCACTCAATAGAGGCATCTCATATGTTTCCGTCTTAAAATCAAAGGCGCCTTTGCCAGTGGAGGCATCACCGCCAAAACCAATGTGCTCATAGAATTGAAATACACCGCGAAGCATGCTTTCCATACCTTCTTTTCTCTCATCAACAAGAAAATATAAGCCGCCATTTTCAATAAAATGTTCCAGCGTATAGAACAGGCCCGTCGAAGCGTTGGAAATACGATCAATACTATTATGCATCACCTGTTCTGTTTTACCCCAGGGATTCTTAATATCCTTCCATAAACCATCAACGAAAAACTCTTCTTCTGATAATTCACCATTGGCATAGCGATAGAATATTGTATCCGGAATCCATTTTACCTTTTTGTAGTCTTTGTACTGAGTCATCGTTTCGTTTTTAATCTCTACTTGAAGAGGCCTGTTTACCGGCTTCGGAAAATAAAGTATACTTGAACCACCTTCAATTTGATATGGAAAGGCGCTGCTTACTAAAAATGGCGGTTGGTTATTTTGAAAGTCGTTTATCAGGTCGGCAGCTGCTTCTTCACCGTGTATTTTTTCGATACCCCAGATAATCAAACCGAATAATGAATCTGATCGCAATTGATTGCGGAATGCTGATCTGGGTTTCAAAAAAACAATCTTCACTTTCTTTCTCCCTATGCCAGTTTGTTTTTAATTAATTCAATTTGTTTGTCAATATTTATTTCCGATAATTTCTTTAGTTCGGTTTCAGCTTCCGTAAGCACCGCTTTGCCTTTCCGGTAGTCATCAACGGAAAAGAAGCTGATCTGCTTTATAAGGAATTCAATCCTACCGTAACCTCGGCTGCCGTGACCACCGATTGATGATTGTTCAAGCAGCATCAGGGATTGAAGAACAGTTTTAAAGTTTTCCAAATCATCTACTTGCGGCGCGCCTTTGATATCTGATATATCGTAAAAAGAATAAACAATCTCCAGATGAAATTTGCTGTCCCTTACAACACGTTCAAAAAATCTTGGCGTTGCTTTACTGGTTATGCGATCAATGTTGTTTTCGCCTTTATATTCAGTAAACAACAGTTCTGAATCCAATTCTTTCCACATTTCAATCGTTTCATCATCAGGGTACGAATCACGTACCGTAAGCCGGGTTGGACCTAATTTGGCTTCATCTGCTGATGTTCCAAATATCTGGGCTGGTTTTTTTTGCGGATCTTTTACTGGTCCTCCTTCAGTTACTAATCCCTCGGCAAACTCGGTTAGCATCCGTAATTTACCCTTGATTGAAGAGCCCGGTATATAGGGTAGTTGGGTGTTAGGGTCGCGTAATACGGGTGAATCAACGCCACCAATTTGCATTGCCTCAGTACTTCCGCCAATATGAAGACCAGTAAGCGTTCTTATTTTGCCTTCAATAATTGTATTTCCCAATAGTTTAGCCATTTTTATTTACCTCCAAATATATCATGTTATATTCTAAAATTACTTGCGATTTTCTTCATAATATTTATGATACGCCACTATGGCTTCTGTAAAATCGAAAAATCGCTCAACAGCTTCATTTTTATCTTCCGCACTTTCTACCAATTCAATGAGTTTATTGAAAGTATCCTTAAAATTTTCCATTGACTTTTGGCGCGCGGCAGCATAAGCAAGCTTTGGTTTTAACAAAATCATCGAACGCCTTATAACTTCATATTTTTTAGACTGTCCGTACTCTGTTCGCATCTTTACAATTTCACCGAAAACATTCCTAACCTGATTTGTTTTGATTTTATCTTTTTGCACAAAGGACTTAGCCGCATCATTTGCAATTATGTCTAAATCCTTGAAATCGATTTCCTGAATGGTGCTATACCTGTCTAAGGTTTCCATAATGACCTCCATCATTTAATTCTTAATTCTTGTATATAAAAGTGCATAGATAACGGGCATTGAAATATCTTTAATGAGCAGAGGATCGGCAATCAATCTGCCCAATACATTTATTTTTAGCTGCTCTATTATCTGATAATCTTCACCTTCAATTTCACCATCAAATTCATCCTGGTATTTTTCACTGAACATTTTATGACTAATTTCTGCTCGCCTCGATAGCGCATAATGGACTTTATGTTTAACCTTCCAAATCCAATCCAGTGACTGCGCTTTATTTTCAAAAAAACTTTGATCACTAATGTCTTTAATATGCCTCAGCAAACTTCTGTATTTTTTTGTTGTCTCATCTTTTTTAATTAGAGCAACCATTTGTTTAGCCCAATTAAGCAGCGCTTCCGCTCTCTGCCAGTCATAAACGGTATTAAAAAGCGCAACTGCATTTTTTTTGTTCATGTCATAACTTTTCGCTTTTGATTCCATTTCGCCAGCCAGCTCAGCGCCACGTCTAATTGGGAAATTATGTCTTACAAGTATCGCTCCTCCCGAAATGCTTAGATTAGGATTATTGCAAGTGAAGTTTCCGAAAGCCTCGCGTACTTCAAAGGCAAAATCAATAGTATCTTTCCACTGTCCAACTACAAAGAGATCATCTCCACCGGAATATGTAATATAGATATTATGTTTCCGGGCAAGTACATTAATATAGCCGCTAAAAAATAAATCCAGTTCCCGTGATAATGTGGCTATGCGCGACAAAGAATAGTACTTTTTCTCTTCCACCTCAGTGCTGCCCTTTAAGCCAAAGCCAAAAATTTGCCCAAGGCTGTCCACATCCATTCTTAAAATATGGAGCAAAGGATAATTATCTTTGCATTCGGCCAGCCTTTCAAACGACATAATATCGTTCCCATCCATAGGGGTGTTTTTACCAAGGAACCTGAAACCAAGAACAATATTCTGATTGGTATTATCCTTTTGCAAGCTCAGCAGATATTTGTCGATAAAATCAGTTTGATTAATTGTATTTATCTCAACGTGTTTTGCATTTTCATAATCGCTAACTGCTTCAAAAAGGTATTGAGGTTCTTCAATTAATATCCAGGTGGTATCAAGTCCGCGCATTTCAATGGATACATAACTGCTTTGAGGTAAGAATTTTTCCGATATAATCTTTACAATATATTTTGTTTTTGGCAATGTCTCTCCCGCACGGCGTTGCTTAACACATGCCGGACAAACCCTGTCTGCCGCTTTTTTCATATCATTGCCGCAAATCTTGCATAAATCCCATACCTCAGCCTTAACATTCGGTTCGAAGGGACCGAATAGGTTGTAATGGGAAAATAAGTTAAAATTCTTTTTTTCTTTTTTTTCTGCTAATGCCGCGCTTATGCTACGCTTCACATAGCCGTAATCGGCAACCTCTTTTGCGCTAAATGCTTCATAAGCAAGTACTAATCCAAGTTCGCCGTGATGTTCTTCAATGAGCCAGCTGTTTATTTTCTTTTCAAGTTCCTTTAACGTTTTATCGATGCCTTTTTTATTGGGTGCTAAAATATGAAAATGTCCACCTCCGTTCATTAACAGATGCGTTCTGAATAATTGCAGTTTCTTTATCAGATAATCCGCTGCACCTTCGGATAACAGATTTACATATAGTGATCTTCCCCTTAATGTTTTTGCTGTTTTTTTCTGATCTGCATCCGATGGATTGGATAATTTATAGATGAAGTTCTGAATGCCGGATATATCCCCTTCAATAACTAAAAATGGTTTTTCCTTATTATCTGCTTCAACAAGGCAATCCGCATAAGCCGCAACCGCTCTGGAATGATCAAAAAGTGAAATATCCGGTGTAAATCCATAACCTGCCGAGCACACGCGACTTGTCCAGCGTTCCATTACCTTATACAGCGTATCAAAAAGCGCCTCAAAGGACAGACTATCTGGCAGTTTTTTAATCTCTGTTTTCATGTGTTCCCAAACACTAAGATGCATATCGCGCATTTCCTTTACATCCGGTTTCCAATCTTCGGGTTTAGTATCTTCGTGTACCGGAAATATTTTTTCTATATCCAATGCACCGGGTTTAACATGCCAGCTTGTTTCCGGAGCTTTTCCTTTGCCTATTTGTACCCGGCGAAAAATCGACAACAGCGGACGATGTGCAAAATAGTGATCATCTTTTACACGTTCAGAAGCACTTAATCCATCGGCCTCTTTTACAGCATCGTCCGCATATTCATTATGGTGGTTTGCAGCCATGCGAATTGCATCTTCAATAATAGGTTTCATCGCCTTAAATCTACCCAAATATTCTCTGATAAAATATGCACTGTTTTCGCTGTGACTGGTATTTGTTTTTTCAGACCTGTACTGGAACTTACCGATATCATGAAATAATGAACCCAATAAACGTGCTTTTCTTTTTTCGTTTAATTCAAACATGATAAAGCTCTCCAATTCTCAATTATATGTATTGATTTACGTCGTCATCTGGTACATCCCCATGCCGTAAACCGTGCCGCGGCCGATGTGCACCCACTGGCCCATCTGCAGCAAATGGCTGAACGGGGTCAGGTCACCTTTAAAACATATTTCACCGACAAAACCGTAAAATCCGATTTTCTGCTTTTGTCTGTTGGACATCCGTTCCCAGTAATAGGGCTTCAAATCTTTCTTAACGGTTTCTATTCGTTCCGCCGCCTGGTAATCGATTTCAAACAGATCATCAGTGCGGCCATTATGATAATGACTGAGGGCCTTCAAACGGCGAATAATATTTTTTATCAGGGTACTGAAATCAATCTGTGCGGTAACGCGGCCGTTCACTTTAATTGCCGTGGGTGTTATAAACTGAATTTTCGCTTTGCTTAACGGGCGGGTATTTATTTTAAACAAATCGATTTTATTGAAATCCGTATTTACCATCTGCTGCCTGCATTCATATACCGGGGTTTTTACTTCATTGGTGGTTTCATATACCGCATTAACATAAAACTTACCCCGCTTAAAACCGATACCCTGTTTACCCATCTCTCTGAAAGTGTGAATGACGTAAGGCAGATAATCAATGGCCCGGCCGACCAGTATAATTTCGGGCTTGAGCACTTCACCGGGAGGAAAAATCCGGTTTTCATTTAAGGGTGGTTGAATTATGAAAGGCTTTACGACCCGCTGACCCTTTTTATTAAATGTCTCAAAGATATATGCATAGGCACAGGTTGAGCGCATCATGCAGTCATCGCACTGAATCCTGTTAATCACACAGGCCGTTCGGCGTAAAGCATGGCCAAACAGGCCTCTGAACGCAGAACCCTTGTAAACCGGTAAGTGCAATTCATCTTTCGCATTGAGCTCAAAACGGAATCTGGCTACTTCCATTTCTCAATCCAATCTCAGTTTGGCCGACAAACGGTCAAAGCTACTTTATATTTTACGAGGCAGGTTAATCCAAGACCAGTAAAATTATATAATATTTTTTGTTATAATGCAATAAAAATTTTGAAAGATATCATTTTTTTTGTTTTTGGTCCCTCATTGGACATTCTGATCCTTTTCAGCGGGTATCACTTTTGAACAGATGAATTATTCATTTGCGAATCAATAGCTACCCTCTCCTATCGGGCTGAACTTAGCGCACACTTAACACAGAAGGATGAATTTGGGCTGTTTCTTTTCTTATAATGAATTAGAAGGCTGTTAAATTAATGGCTGGAAAAGCAAATAAAACCTTAGTAGAAAAAAGTCTGATAAAATAATGACCCTTATTACCTTTTTGGAAACCTTATTAAGAAAAGCATATTTAGCATACGGTGGATCAATAATTTTATCTTCAGGCAACGGGGCATTTTAATTGGTAAATTAAAAGGACGCGTCAACATCCTGCTACAATTTTGTTACTTCCTTTGTTCCCCGCCAAAAATGACGAGGCTAACAATAGCCAAATCGATTGTAAATTAGATGAAGTAATAAGGTAGGGAAGCAGAGCATAAATCTAATTTTGTACTAAGGTTTAAATAGAAAGACAGGGTTAAAAAATAACTACTAATGAAACATCCATGATATTGCAAACACACAAAAGCATGATTAAATAGACAGGGGATGCTTCTTCGATCGCGATTGCGGTACCTATCCCAGGGTAGATGCGAATAATATTAAAGCACACCCGAAATCCGTTCGTTACTTTCACGCAGGCTCCGATCCTTTCTTTTATTAAAAAAACTTTAAAATTGTATCATATCTATGTATATTTTACGATGTTTTAAACAAACGGATATTAACCTGATGTTAGAAATAAATGTGAAACTCGTCAGCGACATGCTGATCCGGTTTCTTTATGAGGAAATCACCAAGATCGGCATGAAAAAAGCAGTGCTGGGACTTTCCGGCGGCGTGGATTCGGCAGTGGTGGCCGCGTTGGCGGCAAAAGCCATGGGCAGGGAAAATGTCCATGCCCTGCTCATGCCCTACCGCGAAAGCAATCCCGATAGCCGGGAACACGCCGGGCTGCTGGCCAAACAACTTAAAATCGGTTACAGCGTCCATGATATAACGCCGATGGTCGACGCCTTTTTCAAGGATGATCCCGACGCCGATGTGGTGCGGCGCGGCAATAAAATGGCCCGCGAGCGCATGTGCCTGTTATACGATTACTCCGCCAAACACAACGCTATCGTTATCGGCACAAGCAACAAAACCGAGCTGCTGCTGGGCTACGGCACTATTTTCGGCGATTTGGCCAGCGCAATCAACCCCATCGGCGATCTGTACAAATTGCATATCTGGCATCTGGCCGAATACCTGAATATACCCAAAGCGATCATCGAAAAAGCGCCGTCAGCCGATTTGTGGGTCGGTCAAACCGATGAAGACGAGATCGGCTATACCTATCGGGATATCGATAGATTGCTGCACTATATCGTCGATATGCGCTACCCGGATGAGATCATCATGGAAAACGGTTTTAGTGAAAAAAGCATACGCGATATCCGCAAACGGATTCAGAAAAATCAGTTTAAGCGGCGTCCGCCGGTTATCGCCAAGGTGACCAATCGTACGATTAACCAGGATTTTCGCTACTGCCGCGACTGGGGCGTTTGATTTGGAAGAAATTATCAACGGCGCCCTGTATCTGGTGGCTACGCCGATTGGAAATCTGGCCGATATCACGTACCGCGCGGTCCACATACTGAATAACGTGAATCTGATCGCGGCCGAGGATACCCGCAAGTCGGGCGTTCTGTTAAAACATTACGGTGTTCATACGCCGGTGCGCAGCTATCACAGTTACAATATTAAAAATGAAACACCCAAACTGGCGGATAAGCTGCTTAACGGTTTTTCGATAGCCCTGATAACCGACGCCGGCATGCCCGGCATCTCCGATCCCGGCTATCATCTGGTTCAGGCCTGCGTGGAAAATGATCTGCGTGTGATTCCGGTTCCGGGCGCATCCGCATTTCTGGCCGGACTTGTGGTTTCGGGACTGCCGGTTAACCGTTTTGTTTACGAAGGTTTTTTACCCTTGAAAAAGGGGCGCAAGACCAGAATCGCACAACTGGAAAGTGAAGAACGTACCCTGGTTTTTTATGAATCGCCGCACCGCATTCAAAAAACGACAGACCAACTGCTGGCGGCCTGGGGCGATCGCCGCTGTGTTATGGCCCGCGAGCTGACTAAAAAATTCGAGGAAATTTTCCGCGGCACCCTGGCCCAGCTCGCGGAACATTTGACGCAAAAACCGATTAAAGGTGAGTTTGTCCTCATCGTTGAGGGCAAATCGGGGAAAAGGGGAAACTAAATGGAAAGTAAGAGTAAAGGTTTTTTGCCGGACTGGATCCAATCGGGGTTTATTAGTATTATTACACCCCTGATTAACCTGTTTATAAAAATGAACATCAATCCCAATTTTTTTACGGTACTGGGATTAATTATCACCACTGCCGGCACCGTGGTGATTTTCATTGAGCGCGACCTGATTAAACTGGCCGGCGCGCTGATTCTGCTCGGCGGCATTTGCGATATCATTGATGGGAAACTGGCCCGTTCTTCCAACCGCGTCACCAAATTCGGCGCATTATTTGATTCATCCATCGACCGCTACTCCGAAGTGGTGATGTTCTTCGGTATTGCCGCCTATTACGTGAAGGCCAACTTTTATATTTTATCGGTGATCACCTTCATCGCCCTCGGTGGTTCGATGATGGTCAGTTACGTGCGCGCCAGGGCGGAAGGCTTAGGCCTCGATGCCAAAGTAGGGATTATGCAGCGCCCGGAGCGGGTGGTTTTTATCGGACTGGGCGCCCTGTTTTCCTTTCCCCTGTTCCATCTGCCCTGGATTCATGGTCCCGATTTTCCGGTCACCCTGCTGGATATTGCGATCTGGATCGTGGCTATCTTCGCCAATTTTACCGCGATTCAACGAATTGTACATGTTTACAGACTCGATAATGCAAAGACTGTGGAGGAAAGAAATGAGTAAAAAGTATAATAATTTTGAAATTGAAGATGTAAAAGGACGTGTCGGTGTGCTGACTCCCGGCCTGGGCGCCGTGGCCACGACATTCATCGCCGGCGTAATGGCCATTCGCAAGGGCCTGTCCAAACCGATCGGCTCGCTTACCCAGATGAACCGCATCCGTCTCGGCCGCCGTGATGAAGACCGCAATCCGCTGATCAAAGAACTGGTCCCGCTCATCGAACTGGATGATATTTATTTCGGCGCCTGGGACCTGTTTGAAGATAATGCCTACGAATCGGCCGTAAACGCCGGTGTGCTGGAACAATCACTGCTCGATCAGCTCAAAGACGAATTATCCGAAATCGAACCGATGAAAGCTGTTTTCGATCGCAATTACGTTAAAAAACTGGACGGACCCCATGTCAAAAAAGCCGGCACCAAATACGACCTCTATCAGATGGTGCGCGAAGATATCCGCAACTTTAAAGAAAAACACAATCTCGACCGCATGGTTATGATCTGGACGGGCAGCACGGAAATTTTCATGAAGGAAAGTCCGGTGCATACTACCATCGAATCTTTCGAAAAAGGATTGAAGGAAAATCATCCCGATATCGCGCCAAGCATGATTTACGCCTGGGCGGCCATTGCCGAAGGCATGCCTTATGCCAATGGCGCCCCCAACTTAACAGCCGATATTCCGGCCATGGTCGCCTTCGCCGAAAAAACCGGCGCGCCGCTTTCCGGCAAGGATTTTAAAACCGGACAGACGCTGATGAAAACGATTCTCGCCCCAGGTTTCAAAGCACGCATGCTGGGACTGGAGGGCTGGTTCTCCACCAATATTCTCGGTAACCGCGACGGCGAGGTGCTGGACGATCCCGATTCATTTAAAACCAAGGAAGAAAGCAAGCTGTCCGTGCTCGATCTGATCCTGCAATCCGATCTCTATCCCGATTTGTACAAAGATCTTTACCATAAAGTGCGTATTAATTATTACCCGCCGCGCAAGGATAACAAGGAAGGCTGGGATAACATCGACATCATCGGCTGGCTCGGCTATCCGATGCAGATTAAGGTAGACTTCCTGTGCCGCGACAGTATCCTGGCCGCACCGATCGTACTCGATCTGGTGCTGTTTCTCGATCTGGCGCAGCGGGCCGGTTTCAAAGGGATTCAGGAATGGCTTTCTTTCTACTTTAAAAGTCCCGTTCACGCACCGAACCTGTATCCCGAGCACGACCTGTTTATTCAGCAGATGAAACTTAAAAATACCCTGCGCGTCCTGGCCGGTGAAGAGCAAATCACCCATCTTGGCCTGGACTACTATATGGATTAGACAGAGGGATTTAGATTATTTGTATTTGCCTGTATCCTGACTTGACCCAACGCGGATAAATCCTGCGGAATAAAAACAAAATATGCGGGTATAAAATTATATTAAGGTATTCCATGGGGTAAACAGGAAACGATTGTATGAATAAGGTAAGCCACTCCCCACCCCTTTCCCCCCGGAGGGGTTAGCGGTGGGGGCATGTGAACTGATCCCGAGCGATGGATTAACTTTATGAAGTATGGGGTACAAGAGGAAACCGGGACACTCAAACAGGTACTTAAAACCTCCTTTCCGGCGGTAATCGATCTTTCTTCACAAACGGTAACCTGGCTGATAGAGGCCATTTTCTTCGGTCAGCTCTCGGCAATGGCCCTGGCCGGCGTGGGCATTGCCCAGCAATTCGTGGTTTTAACCTTCAGCGTGCTACTGACATTTGTGGTCGGCAGTTCGATTATTATTGTCCGTTATCTGGGCGCCGGCGATAAATGGAACGCCAATCACGTACTCGGCCAGGCGTTGTTTATTGCCCTGGTAATGTCGGTGATTATTGCCTTATTCTGGCACTTCGTCGTTCCGCTGCTGTTTCATCTGATTAAAGATGAGGGAGCGCTGGCCCGTCAATACGGCGTCGAATACATCACCACCGTGGCCTATTTCGCCCCGATTATCGTGACCAATTTTATTGCCCTGGGCATTTTACGCGGCGTCGGCGATACGATGCTAACGATGACCATCAGCCTGATTATTAACGGGATTAATCTTATTCTCGATTCCCTGCTGATATTCGGCTGGCTGGGATTTCCGCGGCTGGAAATCTTTGGCGCCGCCCTGGCCGTGGGGATCGCCCACACGATTGGATTCATCATTACGATTATATTTTTGCGTAATCATAAATCCAGTTTATTTTTGGCGGTAATGGAAATTACCCGTCCCAGAATGAATACGTTCAAGAAATTATTCAAACTGGGCGTGCCTACGACCATAGAACAATTTGTCTGGTCCAGCGGACAGATTATTCTCAGCCTGTTTGCCGGGCGCATCAGCGTTACCGCCCTGGCCGCGCATCAGGTTCTGATTCGCATCCAGTCGGTGCTTTCAATGGTCAACTGGGGTTTTGCCGTAGCCGGCATGACCCTGGTGGGCAAAAGCATAGGCGCCGGCAATTTACGGCTTGCCCGTCAAAACGGAAAAACCGTGGCCCTGGTTGCGTTGCTTAATGCCGCGGTTATTTCGGTTTTGCTGTACTTTTTCGCGGAAACGGCGTTTTCGGTTTTCACCGATGAGCATGGTGTTATTGATCTGGCCATTACCATTATGATTGCCTTTGTTATTTTGCAGCTTCCCAAAGCGGTTAACACCGCCTATGCCGGAAATCTGCGCGGCGCCGCCGATCTGAACTGGCTGATGTGGCTGGCGATCGGCGCGGTTCTGATCAATGAACTGGCCGGCGCTTACCTGCTAACTTTTGTTCTCGGCATGAACCTGCTTGGCTTGTGGGTAATTCAAATCGTAGACGAAGCCGGAAGGCTCGTTTTAAATTACTGGCGCTTTAATCTCGGAAAATGGAAAAAAATTGACTGAAATGGAACCTGTAACGAACAAACGCTTTATTTCTTTTGAAGGGATTGATTACTCGGGTAAAACTACCCAGATCAATCTTTTGAAAGCATATTTAACGGAAAAGGGATTTAAAGTTTACGTATTCCGGGAACCGGGCGGCACCGCAATTTCGGAAAAAATCCGCGAACTGCTTTTGGATAAAAATAATTATAACATGGATGAACGAACTGAAATATTTTTATACAGCGCGGCCCGGGCGCAATTGGTTCGGGAAAAAATTATTCCGATGCTCGCCGGGGGTTATTTTGTGATCGCCGACCGTTATTTCGACTCGACCACTGCATATCAGGGTTACGGACGTAAAATTGATTTGAAAACGGTCAGACAAATTAATGCCGCGGCAATATACGGATTGCTGCCCAACATTACATTTTATCTCAAACTCACACCCGAAGCGGCGGCACAAAGGCGCCGGCAGAGCGGCCGGGACGCCGACCGGCTGGAGGGCGCCGGATTTGACTTTTTTAAACGGGTATTTAAGGGATATGATAAAATTGCCGAAAATAATAAAAACCGATACTGCGTTATAAACGCAGCCGACACAATAGAAAATATTCAAAAGAAAATTATTCAAATGATTGAATCAAAAACAATGGATTAAAAAATGAAACGCAATTATAAGATTTTTTTTAGCGCCTGGATCAGCCTGTCCCTGATACTGGCGATTTGGTTTATCAATCCTGTCGATGCTGATGAACAGGACTATTATCAGCGCCTCAAAAAAAGCTGGAACAATATTCAGCGGGTTTACGACCGGATTAACAAGCATTATGTGGAAGAAATTGATCCTTATCCGCTGACTAAAGCGGCCATCAGGGGCATGCTTGATAAACTCGATCCGTATACCGTTTTTATCGATGAAGACGGCGAACGCCGCCTGCAGATTATCACAACCGGTAAATACGGCGGACTGGGCATGGAAATCGCCCTGAGGAACAAAAACGTAACCGTAATTTCGCCCTTTGAAAATTCGCCGGCCAAGCGCGCCGGTATTTTAGCTGGCGATATCATAAAAAAAATAAACGGTCATGATGTAAGTAACTGGGATCTGCCCAGAATTTCCAGCGAGCTGCGCGGGAAAATAGGCGCCAGGATTACTCTGGAGTTAAAACGGCCGGGCATCGAGCAGACCTTCGAATTAACCCTGACCCGATCCGAAATTGTCATCGAAGATGTCGGCTATGCCGCGTTCATTCAGCCCGGTATCGCTTATGTCAGTTTAACCGGCTTCACCGATAAGGCGGCCGGTGAACTGCGCAGCACCATCAAATCATTGCAAAAAGAGGACACGATCGAATCGTTTATTCTGGATCTACGAGGTAATCCCGGCGGCCTGCTCGAGGCGGCGGTCGATGTGGTCAGCCTGTTTGTCGAGGAAGGTGAACTGGTTGTATTCACGAAAGGCTTTCGTGAAAAGGAACAGAAATTTCATACCCACAGCGATCCGATTCTGGAAGACGTGCCGCTTGCAGTTCTCGTTGACGGGGGCAGCGCCAGCGCCTCTGAAATTGTTGCCGGCGCCCTGCAGGACCTGGACCGCGCGGTTATCATCGGTGAAAAGACATTCGGCAAGGGGCTGGTGCAAAAAGTATTTACCATCGATGATCGCGAAGATACAAAATTGAAGCTTACCACCGCAAAATACTACGTGCCCAGCGGCCGCTGTATTCAGGAAAAAGATTACGCGGAAAATAACGGCGCAATAATCCGCGATACCCTTGAAAATGACAATGAAGCTCATGTTTATTATACCCGAAACGGACGGCCCGTATTGGATAAAGGCGGTATTGTTCCCGACGAAGAAGTTCCCGGTGACTCCGTAACCTATGTGATGCTGGAATTGATCAGAAACAGCATGCTGTTCGATTTTTCCGTACAATACCATCAAAATCATCCCAACTGGCAGGGGCCTTTCGTGGTACATGATTCCACCATGACCGCTTTTGAAACCTTCCTGGAAAAACGAAATTTCAAGTATGAAATTGAGGGCAGCCCCGAAATTAAAAAACTAAAGAAGATCGCCGACAAAAATAATTATTCTGAGGCCGTAAAACAGGTTATTAGGGAATTGCAGGGAAAACTGCTGGCCGAACAAAATAACAACTTTGCCGAAAACCAGCTACGTATAAAAAAACTGCTCAGACTGGAGCTGGCGGAAAAATACTACGGTCAAAAAAAACGCACGGCTTATGCCCTTGAAACCGATGCCCAGGCCTGGAAAGCGGTAGACATATTAAATGATATGAACAACTATCACAAAATTTTAGCGATTAAATAAAAGGCGTCCCCAGGTAAGACTACAATAATTAAATAAACAGTGATTGTTTCGGTTCAGAAATCTAAGTTTATGATACAAATTAGTGACACTTTAGTTTACGCGAAGTCAGGAGTTCTGAAATTCCTACAATATTGCTTTTCGTGTCTCTTTCGTGTTTTAGTGCTTTAGCGGCTGATCTTTTTCCCCTCCCACGAAAACACGAAAGCACAAAATCCCCCAAAAATTTCTTCGTGCCCTTTTGGGAACGATATGTTATTGAATCCCCACAGGTTTCCCGGATGACTACGTTATTTATTACGCGGTTCCCGAAGAAGTCTCACCCCCGTAGCCTCCTATCCATCCCGCCCGGAGCGGGACAGAGAGGGCACCCACCGCGGCACAGTTTATCTATGACAGCCCGGGGTAAATGTTATGATAAATACATAAAAATTTTCAGATAACCCGATTTTTTACGAAATTTATATCAATGCGTCATTGTTATTAAGTTGATTAAACGTTTATTGCCATTTAGGTCTGGCTTCTATGAAGAAAAAGATGAAAACCAGTGATATACTCAACACAGTCTGTCAGGTCGCGCGTCACTGCGATTACACGGTATATGCCGTTGGTGGTTTTGTACGCGACCACCTGTTGGGGCACAACGTGAAAGATATGGATTTTGTGGTTCTGGGTGATGCCCTTGCTTTTGGCGCCTGCCTAAAAAAAGAATTACCCCTGAAACAGATCATGCAGTACGAACAGTTCGGAACGTTTATGGCCCAAATCGGTGAATATAAGCTGGAGTTTACCGGCGCCCGCAGCGAAGCTTATCAGCCGGATTCACGCAAACCGCACATCAAACCGGCCGGTTTAATCGAAGATCTGAAACGACGCGATTTTACCATCAACGCCATGGCAATGGATATTTCAGACGAACAGTTCGGTGAAATACTTGACCCCCTGGACGGACAGAGGGATTTAAAGGATCGTATTGTCCGCACGCCCCTGGATGCGCTGGCCACCTTCAAAGATGATCCGCTGCGCATGATGCGCGCCTGCCGTTTCGCGGCCGGGTTAGATTTTACTATGGAAGCCAACACCCTGGCCGCCATTAATGCGATGAAGGATCGCCTGACTATCGTATCTCAGGAACGGATCAGCGAGGAATTCAATAAGATATTATTACTGGATAAACCTTCAGCCGGACTGAAACTGCTCGATGCAACCGGATTACTCGATCATTTTCTGCCTGAAATCACGGCTATGAAGGGCACAGAACAGCGCGGTCGGTATCATCATAAAGATGTATTTAACCACACATTGCAGGTGCTTGATAATGTTGCGGAGAAGGGCGCCGGACTCAAGTTAAGACTGGCCGCACTTTTTCACGATGTGGCAAAACCGCGCACCAGGGATTTTGATGAAGAAACGGGCTGGACTTTTCATGGGCATGAAATCGTCGGTAAACGGATGACCAGGGGAATTCTTAAGCGGCTGCGTTATTCATCAGAGGTAATCGACTATGTGATTAAAATGGTGCGCCTGCATTTACGCCCCATGGCCTTAGTTGATGAGGAAGTAACCGATTCGGCGATCCGTCGTCTTATCTTTTTAGCCGGGGAGGATATTGACGATCTGATGCAGCTCTGCCGCGCGGATATTACTTCAAAGAATCCCGATCGTGTGCGGCGCTACCTGAATAATTACGATAAAGTGATCCGAAAAATGAACGAGGTCGAGGAGCGCGACCGCCTGCGCAACTTCCAGCCGCCCGTTGATGGCAATGAAATCATGCAGATGTTAAACCTCGAACCCGGCCCCAAAGTCGGTGAAATTAAAAAATTTGTTGAAGAAGCTATCCTCGACGGCCGCGTGCCGAATGAGCACGACGCCTGCGTTCAACTGATCCTGGAAAACAAAGAGGAATTGTTATCCTGATCCGTTCCCCGAAGGAACCCCTTCAGTAAATCAGTAACAGAGATGTCATTCTGAGGAGCAAAGCGGCGAAAGAATCCCCGCGGAAAACAGAATTTCATCTTTCCTATTTTTTTTATGCCTGAATGAACCAGAAAAACCAGCTACTGATCCGGCGTATTTTTCCACGGCAAGCGGGCATTTCTAATCAAAATTTTTGCCAAAAATATTTGTCCCGCCCGGGCGGGATACAGGGGAGAGGGATTTGGGTTGGCAAAGTCAGAGATACACGCTCAGATTTCGCAAGTAAGAATCTAACTTTAA
>CAYXRA010000075.1:16857-20355 GCA_964467525.1 uncultured Calditrichaceae bacterium | reverse complement strand
TCCTGATCGGGGTCGGGGTCGCTATCGGAATCGGTATCGAAACAGAGAAACATCGGATAGACAAACCCATTACCCCGCCAACCACGGCATTCGGAAGTCGCTTTCGGGTTTACCCACACAAAACGACATAGACCCCTAATATAAGAATACTTTTTTATGTAATAAGATTTGAACAAGCGCAGCTTTTCAGCCATCCACTGTGATGTGCCTGATATTTAAAAGAATTAAGACCTAAATACTGTAATTCCTGAGCATTTATCTTAAATTTGACATCCCAACAAACTGGGTATAAATTAACATCCAATGTTAAATTGTACCGGGTTCCGTAACAAATGATTCAGCGCATTTTATCAGAAAAGATTAAAAAGGCAGCCAATGAATATCCGGTTGTGACGCTTACCGGACCGAGACAGTCTGGCAAGACAACGCTCGTTAAGATGGTTTTTCCTCACCACAAATATGTTTCTTTAGAGGATCACGATTTCAGAACGTTTGCCAAAGAAGATCCGCGTGGATTTCTGAATCAATTTGATAAAGGCGTTATCCTGGACGAGGTTCAGCGAACGCCTGATTTATTTTCCTATATCCAGTCGGCCGCCGATGACAGCCAGGAAAGCGGGCGCTACATTCTTACCGGCTCCCAAAATTTTTTAGTGTCTGAAAAAATTTCACAATCCTTAGCCGGACGTACTGCTATTTTTTATCTTTTACCTTTTTCCAAAAAAGAGCTATTCAATGAGCCTGCGGTTCATCCCGATAAATTTCCTCTGATCCAATCAGGTATGGATTCATATCCCGACCTTTGGCAAACCATTTTCACCGGTTTTTATCCCCGAATTCATGACAGAAAATTAGACGCCCATACCTGGCTCAGAAATTATTATCAAACATATATCGAACGCGATGTGCGCCCGGTAATCAATATCGGCGACCTCGATACATTCGGCAGATTTGTTCGATTATGTGCCGGCAGAGTCGGACAGTTAATCAATCATTCATCGCTGGCATCGGATTGTGGAGTTAGTGTTACTACTGCCAAACGCTGGCTTTCCGTTTTACAGGCCAGTTTCATTATCATGCCCCTGATGCCGTATTTTGAGAATTTCAGCAAACGGATTATAAAATCATCAAAGCTGTATTTCCTGGATACCGGTCTTCTGACAATGCTATTAAATATCAGAGCAGCCGATGAACTGCCTTTCCATGCTTTGAAGGGTCCGATTTTCGAATCTTTTGTTTTCTCAGAATTATACAAATCATATCTAAATTTTGGTTTACTGCCCAATCTTTATTTTTGGCGGGATGTCAAGGGGCATGAAGTCGATTTCCTGATTGAAAAATCCGCACAGTTAACGCCCATTGAAACCAAATCTTCGGAAACCGTGGTCCGGGATCATTTCAGCGGGTTGCAATTTTTCAGTAATTTAACAGGAAGTCGGTCAGGTATGCCTGTTTTGATTTACGGGGGCAAAGATAATTATATCAGACATGACATTCAGCTTTTATCCTGGCAAAACTTGTAATGCCTGCATTCAACCATAGTTAACATTAAAACCGGTTGGCAATGCCGAAATGGATTTTCCCCTCGCCGAAGCTGTCGCCGCGACTCAGACCGTAATCCACCCCCAGGACGCCCAGAGGCGTCTCAAAACGAATCCCGACGCCGTAGCCGGTTAAGACATCTTCATTTTTGTAGACAGGCAGATTATTCTGATAAAATCCCCAGTCGTTGAAAAGAAATATCCGCGAGTTGCGGCTGAGCACAAAGCGGTATTCCAGGTTGGTCCAGGTTACCACATTGCCCAGAAACTGGTTTTCCCGGTAACCGCGGATGCTGCGGCTGCCGCCGAACCAGTAGTAGTCGGTCAACTGCAGGCGGTCGCCCTTAATCTGCACGGCATTAAATTGAAAAGCGAACACCTGATTACGCCAAAAATTATAGAACCAGCTCAACTGAATATCGACGCGCTGCAACTGCTCGCTTTTCTTGACACTGTCTTCTTTAAAAATATAGGGCGGCCCCAGATTTTCTTTAAATCCGTAACTATAGGAACTGCGGTAATAGAGTCCTGAACGGGGATTCAGCGGGTAATCGCGCGTATCATATTCCACACCGATTTCCAGATCGGTGATGCGGTTCTGCAGCAGGCGCAGCTCACGACTGGCCGCGGAATCGGGCAGAACCGTTTTGCGTTTCAGATTAGCCAGCAAAGTTACATCCGAAAAAATACGCATCCGTGTGCCAAAGCGGAAATGCCATTCAATATAGGTGGTATCGCGCACCGTCCGGTCGAGACCGATGCCAACGTCCACGGGATAACCCAGAATCCAGGGTTCATTGTATGACAGTTGAAATTCCTCTGAAAACCGGTCCGGTTTTTTCCAGTGCACTTCGAAAGCGCGGCCCGTGCCGAATAAATTTGTAAATGCCAGATCGATCAGGCCGGTAAAATAACCGCCGGTCCGGAAACGTCCCTCCTGCTCCGGCACATAGCCGACAACGCCGTCAAATGTGGTGGAGCTGCCCTCTTCAACCCGTAATAAAAGGATAACGCGGTCGCCCTCGCTGCTTAACAAAACCGGTCGCCTGACCGCGTCAAAAATACCCAGGCGGTACAATTTCGCCGGTATTTTTTCGACCGCGCTTCCGGAGTAGACGCTGCCCGGCCGGATATCCAATTCCCGCAAAATCACATGCTTTTTTGTGTAGGTGTTTCCCCGCACAACGATTTTTTCAATATAGGCTTTTTCTTTTTCCTGAATGCGGATCAGCACATCAACATAAACCCGTTCCCCTTCCCTGTTCATTTTAATTCGTTCCGTATTGACCGAAGCGAAGGGAAAGCCATTATCGGCGGCAATATTCAGCATACGATTGATATCAAGTTTTAAACGCGCTTCACTGTACCTGTCATCACGGCGTAATGTGAGCACACGCGCGTATAAATCGCTTTCCAGTGAATCGGATTCCACGCGTATTTCACCAAAATAGGCCTGACGACCGGCATGCAGGTGGATATGCAATTGTACCGCGCTGCTGTCACGATTATAAATTGTCCGGATAGAGTCGACTTGCGCAAACAGATAACCTTCACTGTGATAGAAGTTTTCCAGGTTTTCAGCGGCGGTTTTTAGCAATTGTCTATTAAATCTCAGGTTTTCCTTTAAACCGCTTACGCCTTCCAGTTTTGAAGCTGAGAACGCCATATCACCTTTAAATTGTATGTCGGAGATAACCGCAGGCGTCCTGGTTTGTCCCTGCAGGGCTGAAAACAAAATGAATAGGAAAAAGCAAATTTTTGACATTGTTATAATTTTTATTTTGTGCTGTCAGACTGTAGGCATTTTACAATTGATCTTAGTGTGATGCAATATTTTTGAGCTGTGACGATGAGGAAAATCCCTGAGATTTTGGGAGACAGGCTGAGGAATTGATTTAATCTTACATTTTAGATTCTTACTTGCAAAATCTGAGCGTGTATCTCTGATTTTGCCAAC
>CAYXRA010000075.1:0-16757 GCA_964467525.1 uncultured Calditrichaceae bacterium | reverse complement strand
GTTAGTCTTTGAGGTATCTGTAAACAATTTCGCCTGCTTAATTCAACCTTACCACAACCTCAGCCTTCACCTTCCACCTTTCTTAAAGCGCCCCCAGTGCTTCCTTTGCTTTTGCCGTTAAGGGATTTTTCTTTCCCTGATCAATGATAAACTGATAATCCGACTTTGCTGCATCCTTTTTATCCTGAAGGGCATAAACTTCCGCGCGATTAAAACGGGATAACAAATAGTTGTTATTTTTTTCCAGCGCCTGATCAAACATGGCGATGGCCTTATCATTTTCTTCAATCAGTTGATGATATTTCCCCTTGCTGTTATAACCGGCCGGATCGGCTGGTTTCAGCCTGATATAGGTGTCAAAGGCCTCCATCGCTTTGGGATGTTTCCGGCTGAGAAAAAACTGACCGGCGCGCATCTGGACTTCCGCATCATCCTGACCTGCATCAACCGCTTTTTCGAATAATTCTGTGGCCTCTTCCATATGATTTTGTTTGGTATTATAGATGGCATTGGCCAGATATCCGCGCGCTGCGTTGATTTCCTGAATTTCAGCGGCGATTTTAAGGGCCTGTTTTTCATCGCCGCCGGCGACACCCGGTACAAACAGGTAAAACATAAACAAACCTTCACGGGCAAGCAGCGAGTCGGGATTAAGCTCCAGCGCCCGCAGGAATGATTTTTTTATTTTCGGCATCAGAAGACTGCCTTTGACCATCCCCGACCGTTGTGCCTTAAGTCCGTAAGCCTGTCCCAGCAGTTCGTGAAAACGACTGTCATCCGGCTCGATATCAATAGCTTTGGAAATATATTCAATCGCTTCATCGTATTGATCTTTTTGAAAGGCAATAAGTCCTAAGTAATAGTTAGCTTCCGCATCCTTTTTCGCGGTTGGTCCTGCATTCTGTAATTTTTCTTTAGCCGCATCCAAATTGCCCTTTTCGATGAGTGCAATTGTTTCATTGATTAAATTCTGGTCCACGTCGCCTCCTTGTTTCATCTTTGGATTTCACAATTTCAATAGCAGTTTACTTATTTAAACACCGGTTTGCGTTTTAAAAATACACAGCCGGATTAAATTAAATATTCTTATTTTCTGAACGCTATAATGGTCATATTATACTGTTCTTTACTGATATATTTGTACAGTTTCAATTTCCCCAAAATCCATCTTGCTTTCCATTTAAGCCAGCCGCCGTTACTTTTGGGTGAAGTGACCAGCGGCCTGGGAATAATCGCCGTTAAACGGACGATTTCCTCCAGCGTCAACTGGCTGACGCTTTTATTGAAATAATGGCGCGCCGCCGCTTCAACGCCGAAAATACCCCGTCCAAACTCAATACAATTTAAATAAAGATGAAAAATCCTGTTTTTGGATATGGCACGCTCCAATCTTCTGGCAATGAAATATTCCTTGATTTTACGAATCAGACTCTTTTCCGTGCTCAAATAAAGATTTTTAGCCAGTTGCTGCGTAATTGTGCTGCCACCGCGGATCAATTCACCTTCCTTCCAGTTTCGTTTCAGCGATTCTTTAAGCTCGGTATAATCGAGACCTTCGTGCTGATAAAAACCGGCATCTTCTGTAATGCGCACCGTCTGGCGCATCATCCTGGGTATTTGCCGGAACGCCACCCAGCGCTGTTTTATCTTTAACGGCTTTCCCTCTTTTTCCGCCTGCGCTTTGCGTAATTCAATCAACGCTGTTGTGGCGGGATTTTTATCACGCAAATATTCCACATCCGGCAACCGCCAGTAACTGTAAACGATGTAGAAAATGACGATGAGAAAGACAAGCAGCAACGACCACTTAATTGATTGCAAAATCCGCGGTCTTAAGCTGCCGCTTTCTATTTCCGGAGTCGGTGTTGGTTGTTCATCCATTAATTGAACGCCCGTATTTTAATTGCTGACGCATTTTTATTTGTGACCGATTAGGCATAATTAAAACAAAAAAATATCACCGCATATATTTTTACTTAAACATGCCTATGCGGAGAAGGCCTGCCAGTGAGGAAAGAGACCGAAAATACCGCCGGTATGAATAAACAGTATTTTTTCGCCGGGTATCTGACCCTGTTGCAATTGATCATCCAGACCGGCCAGAGCTTTTGCCCCGTATACCGGATCGATTATAATACCCTCTGTCTCTGCCATGCGCCGGATCACCTCAGTCTCCCGACGGCCGATCAGACCGTATCCTTCACCGACATAACCGTCGATAATTTGAATATCTTCTTCTGTCCAATTTAGTTCCAGATTGTATCGCTCACAGAATCGCCGCATAATTGCATCGATCTTATCTTTAAAAAATCCGGCATCATCGCAGACATTGACAGTAATAATATTGACATCACTTTTAAGGAGCAGTTTTCCAAGCAGGAGTCCGGCATGAGTGCCGCCGCTTCCCGTGGCCGTCACGATCGTATCCCATTTGACATTCATAGCTTGCGACTGGCCGGTGATTTCCTGAAAACACTTTACATAACCCCAGGCGCCCACTTCATTTGATCCGCCTTCGGGAATGATATAACATTTTTCACCGGCATTCTGCGCAATTCTTTGCATAACTTGATCAGCATGCCTATAAGCTTCCTGATCGACAAAATGAATATCAATGCCGAGCAGATGATTCAGTAAATAATTGCCCGTTGGTATTTCCGGTTCCTGTCCCCGTAAAACAAGGGTCGATTTCATGCCGCATTGTTTGGCAAAAAATGCCGCACTGCGGCAATGATTGGACTGCAGTCCCCCGCAGGTGATAATACGTTCGGCGCCTGCCAGTCGCGCCTCATTCATTAAAAAATCTAATTTACGGACTTTATTCCCGCTAAGTTCCAATCCTGTCAAATCATCTCTTTTTAGCCATAATTTATATTTTTTCAATGATCCGAAAAAATGCTCAAAGGGAATTACCGGCGTTGGTAAGCGACTGAGCTCCGAATGTGCTGGTAAATGCATAATTCCTCCAAAAAATTGCTTGACATTAAACCTGGATATTATCAATTTTACAGACAATATACAAACAGCTTATTAAATAATTATTAAACCGCATGCAATCAAAAACAGACAAAACTGAAATTACTGAACAATCATCCGCAGTCTCTGTGATTTTTCGGTCGGGAATCAATAACCGCACAGCGGGGTGGCGTCAGATTTTTGAATTGCTCGATCATAATTATATCCGGCAGATATTTTTCAAGGGAAGCTGGCAGGAAAAGAATGCTTTCATCACATTTGTGACCGAACCGGTAAACAGCGATATTGTCCGGAAATTTAACCTCAACTTTCAGTTCCTGCCGGATATTAAAAAATACCTGGAAACACATATTGATCAGACCGGCGAAATTATTCAGCCCTGGTATTTTTCCGATAAGCGTTTTACCATCAAACATAAGGGCTGGGGGCAGGATATCTTTTTTTTTCATAATCTGCAGCCGGAAATCAATACCATTAAATTTAAACAAAATATTGAAACCATAAACCTGGTTCACCCCGAATCAGTTGTTGCAGTATATTCGGTAGCGGAAAACGGGCCGTTAAGTTTTACCGGGAACAAAATTGCCGATATTACGAAGGTACTGAACCGGGAAAACGGCACGCTTAAACTTAAAGGCAAAATAAATAATCAAATGCGCATCCTGGTTATCCGGCGCTGTTTGTTACGATTTGAAAATGGATTTCATTTCTCTTTCAACTATTTCAATTCCGCGCATTTGAGCCGTTTACAGAAGGCCCATAAAAATGATCTTAAACAATATTTCAGGTATTTCAGCGGTATTTGTTACGACTTAAGCGATTTTTTTCCCGAAGATAATTTTGAACATTTCATTCCGCAATCCGACGCACTGGATCAATTCGCCGTACATTTCTACGGGAAAAATTTAAAGGAGCTGCACGCTTTATCAATATTATCCGGTAAAGAGCGCGATAATGCCGTACAACGTGTTTATAATCATTATTTTAATCTGACGCTTTACCCGAAGCTGAACTTCATCGTCGGAGTCGTGCATTTTTTCATCGACGCCGATAACAGCAATCTTTCGCTGATTAATCTTTCTTACCCGGTCATATTTTGTATCGATGAATCTCGTTTTTATCCTGCTTCAACCTATTTTATGAAGGTGATTACAAATTTACGGCGTGCAGCATGTCAGCGGCGTATCATATCCAAATCAAACATCTTCGTTTCCATTTTTGATTTATTCAACCTTTTTCATGCATTCGCCGAGAAAAAATATTACATAGATTTATTACTGATTAACGGCGCAACACATTTTTGTTTTAATTATCCGGATGTTCCTGTTAGCCTGAACCAGCAAATATCCGGGGATAAGATGCAGCGCAATGCCTATAATAAGTGGTTCTCATATATCCACCAACTCAGTCAGTTTCTTAAACAGGGTGTTCATCGTCCGGAGCTGCTCCTTTTATATCCGTCATCCGATACGGAACATCATGCTTTTCACGATACGCTGCAAACGATAAACCGGATCGGCCTCGATTTTGAGCTGATCGATTTTAAACACTTTAACAGCGATAAAATATGCCGGATCGAAACCAAACGTCTTTTAATTAAAAAGACGACGTTTAAAATTGTGATTCTGCCGGCGATAGATACCATCCCTTTGAAAACGCTGGACAGGTTGAAACAATTTATGGAAAACGGCGGCGTGATCATTGCCCTGGGAAAATTGCCGCAACGCAGTGACGCAACCAGCGAAATGAAGCAACTGGAATCATTGAAAAAAGACATCTGGTTTGAAGAGGGCGGCAGCTCCAGCACTATGTTCAAGCAGCATGAATCTGGTGGATCCGCACATTTTCAGAAGGATATCAGTAAACTGAGCGACGTTTTGGCGGAATTCGCCGATATGTTTAACGTCAAAATGGAAAATAATAAAGAGAGCGTCATTTACCATCTGCGTGAGACCGAAGAAGCATACCATCTGTTTTTAATGAATATTAATGAAACAGAGACGATTCGTTTCAATTTTTCCACGCGTTATACGGGTAAACCATACCGGTGGGACTTTAACCTGGCCCGGCGTGAAGCACTGGCCTTCCGACATTTTGACGACAGGCGGCTTGTTCTCGATCTAAAGCTAAACGCCTGTGAAAGCAAAATGATTATCATTGATAAAAGAGAACCGGCCGATGACTGGCAATTAATTGCTCCCGATCTGGATTATTGCCGGATACAACAGAATGAAAATAAACAATATTATGGTGAGGGCCTGCAGCGAAACGCCGGTCGGTACAAGGCCTTCGTTGCCGATGCACAACGTAATAAATATTTGAAATATCAGGTCGGGCGGAAGTTGCCGGTTTTAGCAGTCAAACCGGGCAACTGGTTGCTGAAGTGTAAAGATTATCAGGGTGAAATTGATTTGGGCGACCTCAGCCTCAGATTGCCCTATCAGGAAGAACCGGTAATGTATAACAAGATCATCGTTCTCAAAGATGATTATTTCGATGATTATGCACTCATTCTTGATCTCGGCCGCCTGAACGCCTGGTGCGCGGTTTATGTAAACGACACATTTGTTGAACAGCGCATCTTTCCCCCCTGGCGCTTTGACATAAGCAATTTTGTTCGTAAAGACGAAAACAAGATCACTATTCTGATCGGCAATAATTTAACTAACAAACTGGCCGAATCGACGGATAGTAATTATCATTATATCGTACAGGACTACGGCTTATACGGTCCGGTACGTATTATCCCCTATAAAAAAATAAATCTGGCTTTTTAATCTGATCAGCTATAAATATATTAGGCGGCTTATTCAGGAGCTCCTTCTTTAATCCACTGCTTAATTCCGTTGAGCTGATTTTCGTTGAGCGGTTCGCGGTTGAGCCAGGGAGGGGGCATCATATCATCTACCACCCGTGGATATCCTTCTTTGAGAATCAAATAGAGCGGGGCGGATTCGGGATTTTTGGGATCCGTGGGCAGGTTAACCAGTTTTTCCCCGGTTGATGTCAGGATATGGTCAATCACACCGTTGCGGTTAATAAGCTCAACATATAAAAAGCGTTGTTCCGTGTCCGTAGGCGAATGGCAGCCGGCGTCGAATCCGCACTTCGCCTCGAACATGGGTTGGATATGTTCAATAAAACTGACATTTTTATCCGGCAGCACGAATTCTTTATCTTCGGGATGTGTGCCTTTATCTGTGCAGGAAAAAGTACCAATCACAAGTAGAATAATTGTAAAGAAGAAATATTTATTATATATGTTTAAATTCACAGATGCACCTCTCTTCCATTTTCTCTTTATGTATACGCAAGTTTTTCCGAGTATATCCCAATAAATTAGCCAATAAAACTTGTAATAAAATAAGAATTTAGCTAATTTTGAATATTCTGGTTACCGTTCAAATTAATATGATATTTTATTGAGATCAACATGGAATCACCCAGACAAAGAAAAATACTGATTGTCGAAGATCACCGCGATATGCTGGTAATAATGAAAAAATACCTCGAAGATCAGAATTTTACTATCATCGAAGCGGAAACAGCAGAGATTGGCCTCGAAAAGTATAATGAAGATAAACCCGATCTGATACTCATGGACATCATGCTCCCCGGTATGTCAGGTCTCGACGCCGTTAACAAAATCAAGAAAATGGAACAAAATAATTCCTACACACCAATCCTTATTATTACAGCAAAAAAGGATGTGGATGATATCGTTGAGGGACTTGATACAGGGGCCGATGATTACATCGTTAAACCATTTAATTTCGACGAGCTGATTGCCCGTATAAATACGGCATTGCGTCTTAAATCATTGAATGAATTGCTGGTACGGCAATCAATAGATCTGGAAGAAGCCAACACAAAAAATGTGGCGCTTAATCAGTCTTTACTGCAAAAAAACAAAGAACTAAGAAAGAATGTCTACAATCTGCACACGCTGTTCGAAATCACGATGGAACTTAATTCCATCCTGGATTTTCAACGGCTGATTAATTCCACCCTGCTGACCCTGGTGGGACAGTTTTCAATAAAAAACGCCCTGTTTCTTTTCGCCCTGAAACAAAACGAAAATCGTTTAACCGTACTTAATTCAAAGGGCTTCTATCAAAAAGATGTAAAAGATCTGGTTCTGCAAAAGAGCGATCCGATATTCAAATATTTAAAATCCACCGCTTACCCGACCAGCCTCCCGGAACTTTCGAAAAAAAAGGAAAATTCCAAAGCTGTGGAAAAGTTAAGAAATTTAAAGCTGGAAATCGCCGCGCCGGTCATCATTCAGGGTAATATAGAAGGTTTAATTTGTCTGGGTGCACGGGTAAGAAATCAGCAATATGAACCTACGGATATGGAGCATATTTCAATTTTAACCAATATCATATCCATCGCGGTATCTAATGCTTCTCTGTATAACGAAGTAAAGCAGCTTTCATACACGGACGGCATGACCGAACTGCATAATTTTCGGTATTTTGAATTGAGGCTGAAGGAAGAAGTTACCCGAGATAAACGTACCAAAACGGGGTTATCCCTGCTCATTCTGGATGTGGACTTTTTTAAGAATTATAACGACACGATGGGACATCCGGCCGGTGACGAAGTTTTACGCAAGTTAGCGCATATACTTAAGGATACCGTTCGTGAAAATGATATCGTGGCCCGCTATGGCGGCGAGGAATTTGCCGTCATTCTGCCGGCAATCGACACAGACGGGGCCTATATTTTAGCCGAACGTATCCGCACCAAAGTTGAAGAAACCTATTTTGAGCATGAGGAAATTCAGCCTAACGGAAAGGTAACCGTAAGCATTGGTGGCGCGGCATTACCGGAACACGCTACCACATATAAAGATCTGATTTATAAGGCGGATACGGCGATGTATGCCGCAAAGAACTCCGGCAGGAATCAGGTTCAAATGTTTAACCCGGAAATGGTACAGTAGTTTATGAAAATAGGAATCACCTGTTATCCCACTTACGGCGGAAGCGGAGTTGTAGCAACCGAACTGGGTAAAAAACTGGCAGAAATGAGACACGAAGTGCACTTCATATCTTATGCCCTGCCCTACCGCTTAAACCGCTTTCATGCCAATTTATTTTTCCATGAAGTTGAGGTACTGAAATACCCGCTTTTTGAATATCCGCCCTATTCGCTTTCGCTGGCCTCCAAAATGGTGGAAGTCATTGAAACCGCGAAACTGGATATTCTGCATGTGCATTATGCAATTCCCCATGCGACCAGCGCCTTTCTGGCGCGCGAAATGTCTGAGATCAGCAATATTAAATATATTACAACACTGCACGGCACCGATATTACGCTTATCGGATCCGATCCGTCGTTTAAAAAAATCGTCCGTTTTTCAATTGAAAAAAGTGACGGCGTTACGGCTGTTTCCGATTACCTGAAGGACGAAACAAAAAAAATATTCCAGGTGAAAAATGATATTCGCAGAATACCCAACTTTATTCCCGATGACTTTATAAACATTGAACATCCGAATGAAGTCAAGAAATGCTGCGGTCTCGGGGATGAGATCGTCTTAACCCACATATCTAATTTTCGCCCGTTGAAGCGGGTGGTCGATCTGGTTTACGTCATCGCTGATTTGGTTCCGAAATATAAAATAAAACTGCTCATGGTCGGTGATGGTCCGGAACGGTATAATGTGGAAAAGCTGTGCCGGGAAATGAGTCTTTGCGATCATATTTTATTTCTCGGTAAACAAGAAAATGTCGGCGATATTTTAGCATCCACTGATATTTTTCTTTTGCCCAGTGAAAATGAAAGTTTCGGCCTGGCCGTGCTGGAGGCGATGGCCTGCGGTGTGCCCTGTGTAACCAGCAATGCCGGGGGATTACCCGAGGTCAATATTGATGGTGAAACGGGATTTTTAGTCGATGCGGGCGATACCAAACAATTCGCGCAAAGAACAGCACAGTTACTTGAGGACGAGCCCCTGCGAAAGAAATTTGGCCAAAACGCCCGCCGGATTTCACGCCAGCTTTTCAATGCGGACAAAATCGTTCCACAGTATGTCAGTTATTATGAAGAAATTTTGAGCAGTTAATCTTCTAAAATTGCATCCGGTTTTTCCGCGAAAGTTTTATAGTCTGTTTCTTCCCATAGACAAAAATATATTCCGTTCGGCTGACTTTCTTTTCTGAGAAAATCCAGACTTTCTGCGAGCATGATACCGGCACAACGATCAACCGGATACCCGAAGATACCCGTGCTGATGGCCGGGAAGGCGATACTGCTTAACTGATTATCCCGGGCCACTTTTAACGAATTGCAGGTTGCATTACGTAATTTCTCATCTTCACTACATCACCTCATTCAAAGTTAATGACATACTCTGTAATCAAAAAAGTAACGCATAGCTCTATGAATTAAACGTTTTGCTTATTCGTTTGTAGCAGTCATACAAATACAATGTTTTGGATCGAAATAAAAAACCGGAAGTATTTCAAAAATAATGAGAAAGTACTAATTATATAACCGTTCTGAAAACACGCAGGGGTTGGCAAATTTACAGGTAAAGTTCATGATCGGAATAAAAGAATCAACTAAAAACGGAATTATTCCTTTGTATAAACAATTTGTCCCTTTTTCAGGGTCATAGTCACGTGGTTGATGCCGTAATGATAGGGCAGGTAATTAAGATTCGGAATATCAAGCACAATCAGATCGGCCTGCTTACCCACCTCAACCGATCCGATTTTCTGATCCAGATCAAGAGTCCGGGCCGCGGTCAGGGTAGATGCCCAGAGCAGTTCCTCAGGAAGCATGCCCATTTTCAATGCAGCAATCGTCCAGATAAGCTGCATATTTTGTGTTGTGGAGCTGCCGGGATTAAAATCCGTTGAAACGGCCACCGTGCAACCGGCTTCAATCATTTTTCGGGCCGGGGCATATTGATCCTTGCCGAGAAAAAACGTTGTACCTGGCAGCAGCACCGGGATAACGCCGTTTTCGGCCATTTTTTTAATGCCTTCATCAGAGGCGCGCACGAGGTGATCGGCAGTCACGGCCGCGAGTTCAGCGGCCATTTCAGCGCCGCCAAATGCCGAAAGTTCATCGGCATGCACCCTGGCCTTTAAACCAAATTTCTGTGCTTCCGACAAAATTTCTTTACTTTCCCCGACGGTAAAGACACCTTTTTCGCAAAACACATCACAATAGCGGGCCAGTTTGCGTCCGCTGATTTGAGGTATCATTTCATTTTTAATAATGTCAATGTATTTCCTGCGGTCGTCCTGGTATTCATCCGGTATTTCATGTGCCCCTAAAAAAGTCGGAATCATTTCCAGGGGCTGCTCCTCATTCAGCGCATCGATGATTTCCAGCGATTTCATTTCATCTTTTGTTGAAAGTCCGTATCCGCTTTTTGCTTCAATCGTTGTGACACCGTATTCAAAAAATGTTTTTATACGTTTTTTCGTTTGTTTTTTAATCTGTTCTTTGGAAAGCTCACGAAAGCGCCGGACACTGTTGCGAATCCCCCCGCCGGCGGCAGCGATAGCCTCATAGCTGTCTCCCCGCACGCGCATAATGAATTCATCCTCACGGGTTTTTCCGAAAACAGGATGGGTATGGCAATCGACAAAACCGGGCAGAACGGTTTTACCTTGCGCATCGATAACACAGCCGGCCTCAGGAAGCGGATTATCCTTTTCGATTATCTCCGCAATCCGATCCTCGTCGATAAGAATATGAATATTGCTTAATGTTTCGATTTCCCCGTAATTACCGCCGGATTGAGGTGTATACATTTTTCCGATATTTTTAATCAGCGTTTTCATTTCGGCTGTCCACTTTCTTATTAAACACAGATTATCGTTTAATTTTTTGTCCGTAATTCTGTTTTATTTTAATTTACCGAATGCTTTCACCAATTTTTCCCAGGTTGCAATCAACGACTCCGAAACAACCTTAGTGCCGGTCAGAATGGGCATGAAGTTCGTGTCTCCGTTCCAGCGCGGCACCAGATGATAATGCACATGATCTGCAATGCCGGCGCCGGCGGATCGTCCGAGATTCATCCCGATATTCATGGCATGGGGATGCATTGTCTCTCGAATGGCCTGTACCGTCAATTTGATGGTTTTTTGCATGTCCAGTAAAACATCATCGGATAATTCAAGAATATCACCGGTATGCTGGTAGGGCACGACCATGACATGGCCGTTGTTATAGGGAAATTTATTCAGAATGACGAAGCATTTTTCGGCACGATAGGCAATCAGATTTTTTTCATCATTGTTTTCAGCGGGAAAGTTACAAAAAATGCAGCCTTCCGCTTTTTCCATCTCTGTTGTAATATATTCCATTCGCCAGGGCGCCCAAAGCTGTTTCATAATATTCTTCCTCGTATAAAATAGCCCAACACCGCATACTCGGGCATTGGGCTATGTTTAACATGCAGAAATCTCAACAAATTGATGCGGTGAAGTTAAGAATCTTATTCTTCCTCTTCCTTTTTCTTCTTGGCTTTTTCAATCACCTTCTGGGCAATTTCCGCGGGCACTTCTTCGTAATGGGAGAAGCTGCGTTGGTGAATACCGCGTCCCTGGGTTATCGAGCGCAGCGTCGTTGAATAGCGATACAGCTCGGCCAGCGGTACCTGTCCGTTAAGCACCTGAAAACGACCTTCGCTGTCCATACCCAAAATTTTACCGCGTCTGCTGCTGATATCTCCCATCACGTCACCCATATATTCATCCGGAACACGAACGGTAATATTATAGATGGGTTCGAGCAGGACGGGATTTGAATCCATAAATGCCCTTTTAAAGCCCATCGACGCAGCAACTTTAAAAGCCATTTCGGAGGAATCGACATTGTGATAGCTTCCGTCAAAACAGGTAACCCGCACGTCAACAACCGGGTAACCGGCAATTACGCCATTTTTCATCGTTTCAACAACGCCTTTCTCAACGGCCGGAATGAATTTCCCGGGGATAACACCACCGACAATAGCGTCGACAAATTCAAAATTTTCTCCGCGCTCCATTGGCTCAAGCCGTAAATAGCAATCGCCGTACTGGCCGCGGCCGCCGGATTGCTTTTTATATTTTCCCTGGGCTTCGGCTTTTTTCTTTATCGTTTCACGATAGGGAATTCTCGGTTCTTCCTCTTCGACTTCCACACCGAAGCGGTTTTTCAGGCGGGCTAAAATAATAGCAAGATGCAACTCGCCCTGTCCCGATACAATCGTCTGTCGCAGCTCAGCATCCTGATTATACATGAAGGTAGGATCTTCTTCGTGCAGGGTATGCAATCCGCTGCTTATCTTTTCTTCGTCCCCTTTGGCTATCGGGCGTATCGCAGTGCGGATGATCGCTTCGGGAAAATCAATTTTCGGATAGGTAATTTCGGCATTCTTTGCGGATAATGTGTTTCCCGTATGGGTGGCTTTCAGTTTTACAACAGTTCCGATATCGCCGGCCGGCAGACTTTCCACATTCTTTTTATTTTTACCATTGAGAATAAACAACTGCCCGATACGCTCGTTCTGACCTGCAGAGGTATTTTTTACATCATCGCCGGTTTTAATTACGCCGGACATCACTTTGAAGTAAGAGAGTTCGCCCACATGCATTTCGGAAATTGTTTTGAATATAAATGCCGAGAAGGGTTCGGCTGGATCAACCTTTCGGGTTTTATCACCCTCAGCCTGCACTTCACCGCGTTCGTTTGGCGCGGGGCACAACTGGACCGCTACATCGAGTAAGCGTTTTACCCCGACATTTGTTATAGCCGAAGCGCAGAATATTGGAAAAACCACGTGCCCGGCCAGGGCTTTTTTCAGTCCGCCGCGAAATTCTTCTTCCGTCAGAACACCGGCATCAAAATATTTTTCCATCAAAGCATCATCACTTTCGGCAACCGCCTCCACCAGTTTGAGATGTAAATCTTCCGCTTTGTCCTTCAAATCCGCCGGAATTTCTTCTTCCGTGGAATCGCCGCTGCTGTCTTTCTTATATTTAATCAGTTTCATCTTGATTAAGTCAACGATACTATCAAAATTCGGCCCGGTTTCAACAGGGAACTGGGCTAACACAGCCTGATGACCGAAAGACACATTGATGCTTTCCACGACTTTGTCGAAATTAATATTTTCACGATCAAGCTTATTGATAACGATAATTCTGGGAACGCCCTGTTTTTCGGCTTCGGCCCACACCTGCTCACTGCCCACTTCAACACCGGATGCAGCTGATATCAACAAATACACCGTATCCGAAACCCGCATGCTGCCCACAACTTCTCCAAAAAAATCGGGATAACCGGGTGTATCCAGTATATTAATTTTAAAATCCTGCCAGGCACCGTGCACTAAAGATGTATTGAGTGATATTTGCCTGGAGATTTCATCCTGATTATAATCGGAAACGGTGGTACCCTGCTCTATCGTACCCATTCTGCTTGTTTCTTTCAAATTGAACAGCATCGCTTCGACCAGGGATGTCTTCCCGGTACTTCCATGTCCGCCAAAACCTATATTGCGAATTTGTGCTGTCTGAAAATCCTTCACATTCGCCTCCTATTGCTAACATTGCCTGCTCTCAACAAATACTTGTTGAGCGTTATTTTTTATGTATTTAATTAACTGTTTTAAAAAAACTACAAGTTATGGAAGGTAACAAATTCACCTTTCTTTTTCAAGATAAAATACGAGTGATGTTTCGCCACAAATTCAAAAAAAATGAGAAGTTCCTTCACCTGAATGGATTGAGATTAGGGGATATGAATTAAATATCAATGAAATCCATTTTATAATTTTATCCGATTTTTATCTATCCATTTCTGAATAGATGCAAAATCGGGGAATGCTTTTTCCAGTCGCCGGAATTCAGGAGGATGAATGCGGCGGTAGCCTTTCTTTTTTGTTACGGGGATCAAAATATGGAGCATTTCGTGGTAGAGTAAAAACTGAACGACCTCCTCGGGTGTTTTGCGTGAATCAAATATCCGGCTGACAACAAGCAAACTGCGCTCTTCGGAATAAAAGCCGAGACGGGTGTAACTTTTGTTGAGGCTCCAGCCCAAAAGCGGTTTTTTTAATTTTGCGTCAAAGTAAATCCGATTAAGCCGGTCAAACATTTCGTCCAAATCGTAAACGCTTCCATTAGCGGTGTAGCGCGGTGACGGTTTGCTGGCCTTCCGTTCCCTGTATGGCATTATGTGTTTTTCGACATAGGCACGATAGGTCCTCGTAAGCGCACGGTCGATTTTGTAGCGGAACAATTTGCCCAGTAAAATCAGTCCCAAAACCGACAGAATTTCTCTGGGCACGGAAACGAAATGGTTTGCAATACGCACGTGAATGACATTGGATTTGATTTCTATTGTATGGCGCAGCGATTTACTGGTATAAAATTGCGCTTTCAGGTCATAGCGTTTTTTATTGGGGAAATACTGTTTAAATAAACCGAAGTAGAGTTCCTGCAGCTGATGATCATCCATGAAAAAACCTGTGCTTTCTGAACCAAAGTTTGATAATCACATCAATCAATGTAACTGTTGATCGAATAAAATTATTTTGATTGATACTATTTATAACAATCGTTTTGAAAATTGTAAACCGAATGAAAAATTTGCAAAAAAACCGGATAGAGTCAAAAGATAAATGCGCACAATTTTTCTGTTTAAGGAAGTCAATAAATAAAGCATCCCGGCTTCCGATTAACGGAACTATTAATTTTAACCGGGATACTTCCGAGCCTCCTTTACCCGTTTATCAAAATTCAGAATTGATGACTTTCACCGATGCCCATCAGTTTTACCTTAAATCCTTTGCGGTTAACTTTATCAACAAATTCATCGGGATCGACATCGATCACATCGAATGTCTTGTAATGCATGGGAATCGTCAGTTGAGGTTTAACCAGCTCGACGGCTTTAACCGCGTCATCGATACCCATGGTAAAATTATCCCCGATATTGACGAGAAAAATATCAACCGGATTCATTTCGCCGATGAGCTGCATATCGCCGAATAATCCCGTATCGCCGGTATGATAGATCGTTTTGCCTTCCGTGGTAATCAGGCAACCAGCCGGCGTTCCGCCGTAACTGCCATCGGGGAAGGCAGAACCGTGCCATGCCGCGGTCAGTTTTACTCTACCGAAGGGAAATTCATGAGCGCCGCCAATATGCATGGGATGGGCGTCAACCCCTTTTTCGCCGACATAATTGGCAATCTCGAAATTGGATATTATCGTTCCCTTGTTTGCCCTGGCGATGGGAATGGCGTCACCCAGGTGATCGCCGTGGGCATGGGTCACCACAACAAAATCTGCCTTGATATCGGCAGGTTTAACCTTAGCCGTGGGATTCCCTTCCAGAAATGGGTCAATGGCTATGGTATGTTCTTTTGTTTCTATCAGCCAGGCCGAATGGCCTAAAAAAGTTAGTTTTGCCATAGCGTCCTCCTTACTAATAAAAAAGGAGGAACTTCGTTTCCGGAATTCCTCCTTTTATTGAAAGTTCAGTGATTACCTGGTCATTTCAATGACTTCATCTTTTGTTTTTTGCACGGAAGCAACCGAACTCTTAAAATCTTCTTTTTCCGCATCGGTCATGTCAATTTCAATAATTTTCTCGACACCGTCTTTACCAAGCAGCACCGGAACGCCGATAAATAAATCCTGCACGCCATATTCACCCTTAAGCAGAACACTTGCCGCCATAATTTTTTTCTTATCAAAAATGATTGCTTCAACCATTTCCAGGGCGCTCCATGCCGGGGAAACAAATGCCGAGCCAACGCCCAGTAGCTTAACAACTTCCCCGCCAGCCTTACGTGTGCGCTGCTCGATGGCGTCCAGTTCTTCCGGGGAAACGAATTTTTCCACGGGCATACCGGCAATCCGGCAGGCGGAGCGGATCGGCAGCATATTATCACCATGGCCGCCTAATACCATCGCTTCCACATTTTCAACGCTTACACCGGCAGCCTGGGCGACGAAGTAGCTGTAGCGATTGGAATCGAGCACACCGGCCATCCCCAGTAAAGTTTCACGGGGCGGATTAAGATTCATGAAAAGACGGTAAACAATGGCGTCCAGCGGATTTGCAATGGAAATGATTTTTGCCTTCGGACAGAATTTGGAAATGCCTTCGCTCACCATATCCGTGATTTTCAGATTTGTTGTAAGTAGTTCTTCACGGGTTGGAATGGTGCCGTCGGGACGCGTGGTACGAGGCACGCCTGCCGTATTAATCACCATTTCCGCGTCACGGATCACATCATATTCACGGGAACCTTCGGCCTGCACATCTGAGGGAAGCACCGGTGAACCTTCCGCGATATCAAGACACTTGCCTTTTGCCAGATCGGGTTCCTTTACATCAACCAGAGCAATCTGGCGAGCCAGACGACGCCTAACAATTTCCTGTACCAGAACACCGCCGATATTACCGCCGCCAATAACTGCAATTTTGTTTAACATGCTATTTCTCCTTTGTTTTAAAGATGTGGAAAATAAATGGAATCTTTAAGATTACAAACTTAAACATCATTTTTCTAAACTGAAGGATAATGGTTAGGTTTTCTACGTGAAAAAATATACATACCAATTAAAAGAAATGCAATAAAACAAAAATATAATATTTTTTTTCAGGGAAGGAATTATTGGATTATTGGAATGACTGATTACAGACTTTGTCGAAGACTGGTGTGTAACTTTTCGGTTTTTTTTTGTGATGAAACATCCATGATTTTGCAAACACACCCCCCACCCCTTCGCCCCTCCCCCGATGAATCGGGG
>CAYXRA010000074.1:0-20478 GCA_964467525.1 uncultured Calditrichaceae bacterium | reverse complement strand
CAGATGCCATTGAGCAGCAGCTCAGGATAATCAATATTAAAAGCGCTTTTTTCATATCTTTTAAATCTTAATTACTTTGGCAATGTATTCAAATAGTAAATTATCGGATCGGGACAAAATGAAAATCATCTTTGCCGATCTTGCCCTGACCTTCTCTTATTTTATAATTGCAAACTTGCCAACCTTTTCACCGATGTCCGGAGCGGTAACATGGAAAATGTAAACTCCGGGAGCGATATCCAGTCCATCCTTTGTTTTTAAATCCCAGGACTCTGCGCCGTCCAGCAAATTGGATCCGGCGATGCCATGTTCCAGTTTTTGTACCAGTTCTCCGCTCATCGTATAAATGCGAATGGTGCAGCGGTCGGGCAAATTGATAAAAAATACACGCCGTTCGCCCCTGCCGCTGGCAAATAAACGCGGCGGCTCCCAGCGCGCGGCAGCTACATAGGGATTAGGCACCACAGCGATCTCATCCAACTCCGTTTTGGCCAGTTCACGGTCCGCACGGGCGGCCTCTGTGGTAAACCGATACAGATCGCCGCTGCGGAAGGGTGTTTTTATTTTCACGATCAGAACATCGCCTGACTCGGGTAAAACAGGTGCTGCCCCCTGAAGCGGATCAAGAAAATTGATACGCCAGATTTCACGCGGAATATTGCCCTCTTTGATGATAATCCGGATATAATCACCCGGGGAAATCATACTATCACGCGTGGCCTCATTCGGTTCTTCCAGGGAAAATAATACCGGCCGGTCTTCATATAAATCCCAAACCGTAAAATTGACCGGAAATCGCGGCCGGAACCACCAGCTCGTATCCTGCACGCCAAAACGTACCTCATAACTGGAGGGATAGCCGTTACGCCGCTCGGGAAATTCATGGTACTGATCCACCCGAATGGGCAGATTGCAATCACCTTTTGTCCATCCGGAATTGTGTCCGTCCCATTCAATGCTGTCTGTAAAAACAAAAAGTCGCATGCCGTTAAACATCGGATTGCTGTCTTCACCGCGCACGGCAAAAGATTCAGCAATGATGGTATCCGGATTTGCTCCGCCGGTTACATCGGCAAGATTGTAAGTTATGCTATCGGAATGGGTTGTATCGTCAAATACAACCTGATAGGTGCGACCGTCTTTTACCAGCAGCGGATCGAGCACATCAATCCAGACATTGCCTGTGGCAAAGCCATTGATGTGAGCAATGGAATCTTTGATTCCACCCGACTTGTAACCGGCAACCGGCGCCTGCGGTATTGCCTGTACCGTATTTTTATCCAGGGTTACATTGCCGTTGATATCTCTCACAATAATCCGGCTGCACTCGGAGGGATACATATTTAAATCAGCGTCACCGCGATCGTAAGACACAACCGCATAATAATAGGTCTTTCCATTGATCACATCGTGATCGGTCCAGGCGTGGCGCAAGCCCTTATTATCGCCCATGTAAATTTTTACGCCCTGATAATCAAGCGGGAAAAAACCTTCCACATCGTTACGGATATCAAATTGAGCGGCGGGCTGCATCAGTGTTTTTTCGCCAAAAGCATTGGTAATAATCCGGGCATCGAGGAAACCGGGATCGGTAGCTTTGTAAATTTTGTAGCCCTCAAAATCTTCAGGGGGATCGGAAAACGGGTCGTAACTTTTTTCAGCACTGTCATCCCAGTAAAGGGTCACCTTTTTATCCCCGGCTACCTGCCAAACATTCGGTTTATCCGGAGGTCTGGCAAAATTATAATTATTATTGTAAATCGATTGTACGGTTTGTTTATTACGGCGGATGTCCTGCAGGTTTTCACCGAAAACCAGGCATACCGAAAAGCGCTCGGTCTGATTGGGTTGCAGGGGAAAAATTCCCGAACCATAGAGAAACGCGATATTGCCGTTCTGCAATTTTGTATCAAAATGACTGTATGAGATGCGCTCCCATATTTCATCATCTTTATGGAATTCGACGCCGGTACCGATGTAAAACACATCGAATGCCGTCAATCCGATCTGGTCTGATTCGTCCTTATCTGTGGCGTCGAAATGGGGCTCGCCCGGTGTGGGGATTCCATCCCCTTCACCCGTATCGCCGCTGCCGGCCAGGCCATCGGCGCCCACGTCATCCTTTTCCGCATCCCAGTCATTATCATTATCAATCAGGTCATCGCGGCGCTCGTCGATCATTTCATCGATCAGGCCATCGCCGTCATTATCGATACCATCAGCCCAGGCCAGACCGATATGCAGTTCCGCTTCATCGATCAGGCCGTTATTATTGTCATCCACACCATTCCCAGGAATTTCACCGATTATCATGTTAGCATCTATCGTGGGATTACCATCATCCGCACAATCACCATCGTCATCTATTTTATTGAACGCATTGCCGGGGCTTTCCAGAAATGCATAGCCGCAATAGCCGGTCGGTCCCCATCCGCCCTGACCGATTCCATTCGTATCCCAGGAATAAGTAATATCTTCGCCCAGCTCAAAGGAGGCATTATCATCATTGGAGTCAAACTGTCCGCCAACGCCCACATCCACATACATCCCGAATATCATCTTGGGATAAAAGGTGGTGCCTTCGTTTGTAATATCATAATGCCAGAAGATTAAATCTTCGGCGAGCACATTCGACCACTGAAAACCGCGCACGCCCACTTTAAGTGCCAGTCCGCGCCGCGTGTGATCCATAGAATCCGGAAAAAACAGATGTCCGTCATCGGCGTTATCGTCCATAACAAAAAAACTCTCCTGATCGGCATTGGTTCTTTTACCGAAATAACCGTTCCAGTAACCATTCCAGTCGGCGTCTTTGTCGGCCCAGGAATCAGGCCAGGAGTTCGGATCGTCGCTCATCGCTATCTTATCCTGAAGCTGATTGGCATAACCGGGCCGTGGCTGCCAGCCGCGTTCTACTCCTTCGGGAGAAATATCCATCAGTTCACGGTAACCGGCTTCACAAATATGAAGAGTATCACCATTTCCGTTGACCACCTCAGTCACTACGATCGGTGTGATTCCATCCATATAGGAGTGTTCACTGCCCTTGGGCCATACCCCGGAGGGCATCCTGCCCCACCAGGCAACTTCACCGAAATTATAAAAAATAGTTTCTACAAGATTGCCATTGTGTGTGCCCTGCTTGCGGAAGTTACGGTTGCCGCGCAAATCCGGTGATACGGTGTTTTGGGCAAAAACCGAGGAAGTTAAAATAATAAGTAAAACCATTCCGGCAGAATGATAAATTCTCGTGCGCTTTCTGCTCACTACGGAAATTAATTTGATAAGTCGCATATTCACAACGGAAATTATTTATCTTTCATAATTATTTATTGTAGCTGTACCCATGAAAAAAAAGCTCTGTTACCTGACTGCTGTTACAAATTTATCGTCATTCCGATTATTACACGGCGCGGTTCGGAGTAAAAATCCGGACGCAAAAGCCATTCATCCAGACTGTTAACATGCCCTTGCCGTTCGCCGAGATAACGGCTGACCAGTGAATAACCGGCACGCCCGGTATCGTTGTAAACCGTTAATTCATTTTTACGATCGAATAAATTATATATTTTGAGAAACACATTGAGCGCTACCCTGCCAACCTGAAACTCCCTCGAAACACGCATATCAACATTATAATTGAACGGCTTGCGCCCGCTGTTTTCAAAGGTCGTTTCCAGACTTTGGATAGCCGGCGTATAAGGCAGCCCGCTCTGAAACTGACCGATCAATCCGGCGCTGATAATCCCGGGATTATGATATGAAACAGATAAATTTACCGTGTGGGCCTGATCCCAATCCAGGGGCACCACCTGAATATTCGATTGTTTGGGCGGATCGGCCTGGCTGTTATAAAATGCATGATTAGGATCGGAGGCGTTGCCTTCGGCAATCTGATACGTATAATCGAAAGAAACGGTAATATAATCGGAAGGTGTGGGACGTTTATTTACAGAGAATGTGATGCCTTTAATATTACCGTAATCCCGGTTTTCATAGCGGGCGTAGCGATCACCCAGGACATAGGTTTCGTAAATCCTGGTGCTGAGCAGATTGCGGGCGTCTTTATAAAAGCCGGTGATGTCAACACCAATCTGCCCCAAAAATTCGTGCTGTAAACCAACCTCATAAATTACCGTTGACTGCGGTTTCAGGTTGGCATTACCCATTAGCGTGTTTAAACCGCCCGGGGCCACCGCAAACCGCGGATTCATATAAAGATATTCATAATCGGGAATCTGGAAAAAATGTCCGTAAGAAGCATGAATGACACCGGCAGCGGAAACGGGAAAAGCCAACCCGATACGCGGACTGAACTGATGCTTTGCCTCTGCTTCAACCTTGGGAGCATTTTGCGGATCACGCAGACCAACTTTTTCGACCACTTCACCCTCAGCGGTCTTATCCTCAAAGCTCGCCTTCGGAATTTTTCCGTCGGAATTAAAATAATCATATCGCAAACCGATATTAAGCGTCATGTTATCCAGCTCAATTTTATCCTGAATATAGGCTGAAAATTCATAAGGATTGTGGGTGTATTGTCCGCGATTAAAAAAAGTCTCGCTGCTGAAAACCGTGCTTTCCAGTCCCTTATATAACGCCTGTTCATTTTTTACATCAATTTGATTGACGCGAAGTTCTATACCGCTCTTAATCTGATTTTTTTTATTAACCTGGCTGGTAAAATCCAGTTTGCCGAGGATTACGCTTGTGGTGCGATAGAAGTGGGCGGGATTCGTTCCTCCGGTTAAAAAACTATAGGCGTCTTCCCGGTTGCGAAGCAGCACCGGATTTTGATAGCGTGAGTCATCCAGGTCCTCATGAAGATAAGATTGCAGGTCATATTGATAATGTGATAATTTCACGGTATAAAATGACGTTGATGACAATGTGTGATCCAGACTGAAAATATTGCTAATTCCATATTCGTAGTTGTTCAATTGTCCACCGGGATTCAGTTTATAAAGATGATCATAAAAACGATACTGCTGATAATTGCCTAAAAAACTGTACTGTAATTTTAAAGTTGGCGTCAGCTTGAAAACTAATTTCAGATTTGCGAAATACTGTGAAGAGGGATTCATTGCCACCGCTTCACTATCGCCGCTCTGCTCAATATAAAGCGCATTGGGATCAAATCTGGATGAATCGGAGGGATTGAAACGCCTTTGACCGTAAAGCCAGCCGTCATTATAAAATCTCCGCAATGAAAGGTAGTAACTTAGCTTATCGTTGAGCAGTGTGAAGGGGCCGGTCAGATGGACCTGTAAATTGTATATATCATTGATATTCACATCATCAATATTATAAAACAGCTCATCATGATGACTCAGATAATCACCGCCATAAACGGTTGCCCCGGCATTGAATTTATTTTCCGGATCTTTTGTTACCACTTCGACAATGCCGGACATAACCTTGCCGTACTCGGCATTAAAAGTACCGCTGATCACTTTCAGTTCCTGAATCGCCTCCTGATTTATATTAACGGCGATGTTGCCCGAGAAGGGATCGGATACGGATACGCCGTCAACGAAATAGGCAATTTCATTGGAGCGGCCTCCACGTATATGAAACTCTCCATTGGCATCGACGACGATGCCTGCCTGTAACTGAAGCACATCCTGCAGACTTTCAACGGGAATAGCTGCAATTTCCTGCGCGGAAACCGCCGCTGCGGTAGCGGTAAGATCTTTCTGAACCAGCGGTTGCTCCGCTTCTACAACAATCGCTTCGGTTTCCATTACCGTCGATTGCAAGGCAAAGTCAATCCGCCGCGTCTGGTCGATTGAAACGTTAACGCCGGTGATTTTCATTTCCTGGTAGCCAACTATCATCGCTGAAACCGTATATTCTCCCGGTGGTACGTTTAATATAATATAATCACCCTCATAATCGGTTGCCGCGCCAAGCGGCATGCCTTCGATATAAACATTGGTTCCGGGGAGCGGTTCGCCGCTCTCTGCGTCGGTCACTTTTCCCGCAATCTTTCCGGTCTGACCGGCATGAAGGAACGGGCCAAAAATAAATATTATTATAATGATATTAGCAACAAGAAATTTATTCATTTCGTATTTTTTTATCACTGAAAATGTAAAAAAATTCATCCGGCAATCGTTTGACTACCGGATGAATCGGGTCTGCTATTTCATTAGAATCATTTTTCTCGTCTTCGAGAATTCTGATGTGCTGACTTTATAGAAGTAGATTCCGCTGCCAGCCAGGCTTCCCTGTTCTGTTTTGCTATCCCAGACAACATGATGAGTGCCGGCAGATTGTTCGGCGTCATACAACGTTGCAATTTTTTTACCGAGCAGATCAAAAATTTCCACCTTAATTTGCGACCTGACTGGTAATTCGTAAGCGATCGTGGTTGTTGGATTAAAGGGATTGGGATAATTTTGCAGCAGACGAAAATCAGTGAGTTTTATTTCACCTCGATCATTTTCAATCGCTGTTACATCCGACAGGACGACATCTCGATACATATAATATTTTTCAAAATTGACATCGGCCCATTGCGTTCCCCACCAGGCAGGGGCATAATCCGCAACATTCTGATCGTATGCATCCGAAGATGAATAATCCAAATCCCAGATAACGACACTTAATTTTACAGTATCGAGTTCACTGTATCCATAATAATCGGTGTGCACAACCACTTCCAGTGAGTAACCATGATCGGCGCCGTTTGTCTCCGTATGTGTAAGCGTTCCCTCCGGTTCATAGGAAGCGCCTTCAGCGGATCCTGTCGGTGTACTGCCACCCAACTGAAATTCGGCTCCGGCGCCCTCGGTTTGATTAAAATACATATTCTTAATTTCCATGCGTGCCGTCGGCGCCGGTTCGCCTTTATTGGTCATCCATAAAAATAAACCATCGGCTTCCCAACCCGGCGACCAGGCGCATACCGAGGAATCATTTGACTCGACACCGATATACAGATCGGTTCCTTTGTGAACGAATTTTACAGTTGCCTGACTGCGGTCAGTGTATGAGTTTAAGGTATCACCCCATTGCATATAATAACCACCGGTAGAATATGGCGAACCCATACCGACGACTACGTAGTTGGCGTTTTCCCAAAAGGATTCGGTTAATTGTCCGTCAAGAGTAATTTCATCTTCCGTTTTAACAGCAAGCCTCAATGGCGGATCGGCTAACCTCAAAATACGATAGGTTCCGCCCCATTCGCTGCCCCACCAGCATTTCCAGTACGATCCGATATTCCATTCTTCACCGCTGGCGCCGGTTTGTTTATCGGGATCAAATATATTCATAACCACAGGGATTTCCGTATCGCCTTCAGTATAACCCAGTTCATCGAGATGGATAACCAGTTCAGCGGTATATCCGGAATCGATCTGTGTTGTATCATTAACCACGGTTCCGGACATTTTATATCCCATTCCGCTGCCGGAACCGGCAACGGTTTCTTCATAAACCATGTCCGGATCTGTCCCCGCTGCATTAAAATAGAGCTTAAATTCTTTATCGGCGCCTGTCGCATCGGTTACTTTCATAAAGAGGCCGTCGCCTTCCCAACTGCCGCCCCACTTATTCACATATTTATCATCCGACTGCAGTGATATGTATAAATCCATGCCGTAATGCAGAATCCGCACTATCGTTGTCGTCGTATCAATATAACTATCACCGTCAACTAAAAAAGTTTGGGTTATGCCGTATTCGACATCACCGGGGATAAAATTTTCCTTGAAAATCAGATGATCAAACCGACGCTGCCAGTCGGTCTCATCTAATTTCCCATCAAGGGTAAGGGGTGTTTCCGCAGATTGGATTTGAAGAAATGGCGGATCAACATGGCCTTCGGCAAAACAAATATTGCCCGCCAAGAGGATTAAAAAAGTAATGAAAAAAACTGTAACATAGTGCTTCATGATGACACCTCTCTGATTGGTTAAAGGTTTTAATGGATTTATATATTTAGTGCTGATAAGTTATTACAACCACATGATCCGCCGATGACCAGCCCGGTTGACAGTTCTTCAGTGTAAGGTGTCTCCGGATCAACCTGACCATCGATCATTTTGATCAAATAATTCATAGCTCTTGCGCCCAGTTCAATGATTGGTGTATGCACAGTTGTAAGGCGTGGTGTGATAATGCGACTGGAAAAAATATCATCGAATCCGGCAATCGCTACATCTTCGGGAATTTTTATATTCGAGTTGCGTGCTGCCTGGTAAGCGCCGAGAGCCATCATATCATTAGCAAAAAAGACTGCTTCCGGTTTTTCAGACTGCCCCATTAGCCGTAACAAGCCGTAATGACCTGAACGCATCGAAAAATCGCCTGGTATAATAATCGAAGGATCATATTGAAGGTCATGCCCTTTTAGAGCATCTCTAAAGCCCTTATGGCGGTCTGCGGCTTCCACATTACGTTCCGGACCTAAAACCATGGCAATTTTTTTATAGCCGTGACCGATCAGATGTTCAGTCATCAGATAGGCACCGCGATAGTTATCTATTCCAAAGCGAACCACATTCGCCTTCGCCGGACAACAATTAAGCAGTACAACCGAACGCTTGCTTCTGGATATGATATGATAAATCTCTTCCTGCAATGCCGGGGCCATAAGGATTACACCGTCAACACGACCGCTGCTCATAAATTCCATAATGGTTTCCAGATCATTGCGCTGACTATGCGAACTGGAAATCATAAGGTAACGATTGTGTCTATGCGCTTCCTCATCGATGCCTTGAATGATGTTCATAAAAAACTCGTCAACCAGTTCGGGCAAAATAACACCTATGGTATCGGTTCGTTTTCGCGAGAGCCCGCGGGCAATGGGGCTGGGCTTATAATTAAGCTCTCCGGCAACCTGCATAACCATGCGGCGCGTTTCCGGTTTAACCGGGCCCTTATTGTTTAACACGCGTGAAACAGTAGCTATAGACACATTACAACGTCGGGCAATCTCGTTAATATTAACCTTCATAAATATAATGTAACCGATTTTATACTATTTTTATTGTATTTAGGTTGTTTATTTTGCATTTAATGTAAACGCTTACATCTTTGAGATTAATATAAAACACTAGCGTTGCCAATGTCAAGATAAAAATTATTTTTTATGGATCCATTTTATCAGGCGGGCGGGAAAATGCAAAATATTCATTGCAGTAGGTGATATCGGAATGTGGTTTGAGATCATATTTTGTGGTATATTTCAAATCAATAGTACGAATGAGCGTCCTTATTCTTTTACGCCGCCCATCATAATCCCTTTGATATAATAACGTTGTAACGACAGAAATACGATGATCACCGGAATTACCGTGATTACCGAGCCGGCCATCATCAATTCCGGATCTTTGCTGTGCTCGCCCATAAGATTGGCCAAAGCTACCGGTAACGTATACATCGAATTATCGGTCAGGGCGATAAGCGGCCACAAAAAATCGTTCCAGGTGCCGAGAAATGTAAAAATCGCCAGCGTAATTAATATCGGCATACACAGCGGCAGGATAATGGTATAGTAGATCTGAAAATCACCGGCTCCATCTATACGCGCCGCTTCAAGCAGACTGTCGGGTATGCTGAGTGCATATTGCCGGATCATAAAAATACCGAATATATTGGCCATACCGGGGATTATGATCGCCATATACGTGTTAATAAGTCCCACTGATTTGAGCATAAGAAACAAGGGCAGCATGGTTACCTGGGCCGGAATAATCATTGAGCTGAGCAGAAATTTGAATAACTGGTTTTTACCTTTAAAGCGGTATTTGGCAAAAGCATAGCCGGCCATGGAATTAAAAAATAGTGAAATGAGCGTTACGGATACGGATAATATAAAGCTATTTAAAAAATTCCGGCCGATACTCAAGCGGGCAAACAGCCTGGTATATTGTGACAAGGTGAATATATCGGGAAAGAATCTCGGCGGATAAACATTGGTGTGGCCGTCGGGCATTAAAGAGGCGGAAAGCATCCACACGAATGGCGCCAGCGTTATTGCGCCGGTCAAAATCAAAAATACATGTAATGCTATCTTTTTAAGTTTCATACCAGGCGCTCTTCTGAATTTTAAACTGCAGGATGGTGGCTATAAAAATGATAAAGAACAATATAAAGGCTATTGCCGCCGAATAGCCCATATTCCACCAGCGGAAACCTTCCTGATACATGTATTGCACAATACTCAGCGTGCTGTTCAATGGCCCACCCTGGGTCATGATATAGGGCTCGGCGAACAGCTGGAAAAAACCGATCATGGTAATAATGCTGATAAACAGGGTGGTGGGCGCCAGCATCGGCAGCGTAATTTTACGTAAAAGCTGCCAGCGGTTGGCTCCTTCGATGACCGCGGCCTCGTAAAGATATTCGGGGATATTCTGCAATCCGGCGATGAAAATAATCATATTGTATCCGAAATTTTTCCAGACAGCCATCAGAATAATCGCCGGCATAGCCCAGCTTGGATCGCCCAGCCAATCGATGGGACCAACATGAAATAAGCCAAGAAAATAATTAATTATACCAAATTTAGGGTGATATATGAATCGCCAGACGATGGCAATGGCCACCAGCGTGGTAACCACAGGCATAAAGTAGGTAAGGCGGAACAGGGCTTTAAATTTTACCAGTTTAGAATTTAAAAGAAGCGCGGCGCCCAAAGAAATCGCCACGCCCAGCGGACCGGCAACGAGGACGAAATAAAATGTGTTTCCCAGGGCTTTCCAGAATAAAGGATCGGCGAAAAGGACAAGGTAATTATTGAATCCGGTAAATCGTACTTTTGAAAAATCTGCCAGGGCGTAAATATCCAGATCGGTAAAGCTGATGATAAAAGCAGCCATAACCGGAATAAAAAAGAAAATAAAAATCGCACTCAGGGCAGGTGCTAAAAATAAATAAGCCGCCCGCCAATTGTATCCAACGGCGCCCGTCCGCCAATTATATTTAGTTAGGTTCATTTTATTTTTTTATTTTTCAGCAGCCATCTTCGTTTTTCCAGAATACGGTTCACATCGGCATCAAGCGATTTTAGCGCTTCATCCACCGTCATCACATTTCTGGCGGCCAGTTCCGCATATTGCTGTATCTTTGAAAAAGCAATCTGTTCCCATTCCGGTATCTTTGGTGTGGCGACTACGTGATGGAACTGTTCGAAAAAGGCTTTCATATAGGGATCATTTTTTAAAACGGAAGCCTGCCAGGTTGCTTTTACAGCAGGTAGATTATTGATTAATTGATAAAAACGAAGTTGTGTTTTCTGTTGCGATAAAAATTCGATCAGCTTCCAGGCGCATTCTTTTTTGTGCGATTGCGCATTAATGACCATACTGGCGCCACCGGCTAATGATACACCTTCGGATGAATCATCCGGGGCGGGTAAAGATGCAGTCATCCACTTATCACTCAGCTCGCCCTGCATCTGTTTTTGAAACTCAGGAATATTCCAGGGACCGGATATATACATGACAAAATAGGCCTCGGCAAAAGCCTGATAGACATTACTCACCTGCGATACGCCGGTTGGCGCCAAATCTTTTTTGTGAAAGCGGATCAGAAATTCAAATCCTTTTTTAAACTGATCGCTGCTAAAATTACCGTAACAATTATTATCCCTAAGCAATTCAGCGCCGGCCTGCATGCCAAAAATTACAAAAGGAGCCCATTCATTGGTCGGCAGATAAATCGCATATTTCTCTTTACCCTTGCTTTGTTCTTTTATTTTTTTTGAAACGTTATAAAGTTCATCCCAGGTTTTCGGGGGATCATTAAAGCCAACCTTTTTCAGGATATCCCTGCGATAAAACAGGACGCGCGTATCGATATACCAGGGAATGCCATATACGCTTTGATCAATAATATTGGTTTTCCAGATACCTTCGAAATAATTATCCTTTTTGATTTGCGGCGATTGCCTGATAAAATCGTCTAAGTTCTGAAGTGCATTCAGCGCTGCAAACTGCGGTATCCAGGTATTCCCCAACTGGAAGAGATCAGGCAAATTATTACTGGCAAAAGCGGTGATTAATTTTTCCTGCGCCGCGGTCCAGGGAATCATTTGTACTTTTACACGAAGACCGGGATGCTGACGCTCGAATTCCGGTATCAATTTTTGTACATGCTCGCCCTCGGCACCCATGGCCCAAAAATGTATTAATATATTCTCATCGGTTTTCTTATTACAAGCGCTAAGTATAAGAAAGGTGGCAAACAGGATCAGAATGTACGGAAAGGTTTTAATCAACATAAAATTGTACCGGAAATAATGTAAACGCTTACATTTTAATTTATAAGATACGATTTGAATTGTCAAGATTTAGATCAGATATGACAAATGAGGTTAAACAGGTAAGAAAAACGGGCCGGGGCTGCTTATCCGGGAACCGAATCAACCAATGTTTTAATCTTCAGTTTTGCTTTAAAATCATCAATCGGTTTGTCACAATAATATTTAATTTCTACTAAAGCGCCCGGTCTGAGATCAAAATAATTATCGGAGAAAAAACCGTCATTTTCCGATTCTATGTAAAGATAAACATTTTTAGCCAGTACAGAAGATGTCAGATGAACATCATAACCGTAGTCCGTTTCCCGCACCGTTACTTGCGGCTGCGACTTCGGCAAATGCAAATCCTTCGGCGATAAAAAATAAAAGAGATTGTCCGTCTGATCGGCATCGAGACTTATATATAAATAACAATTTTCCGGCGCCGCCTTTTCGAACAGTGGCGCTTTATCTATTTCAAAATACACCTGACTGCTGTCCGGTTCGATTTGTACAGTCATATTTTGTTCGTAGAAAACCTCGCCATAAAAATCAGAAAGTAAAATATTCAGCTGCGACGCAATCGGTTCGAAATGATCGGAAACAATACAAATTTTTATCCGTGATTCTTCGGCGACCGGCGAAACGAGCAGCTTTCGATAAGCCTTCTTTGCGAAATAATGCAGCGCCTTCCAGTGTCCGTAATAATCAATACCCGACCATGAAGCTACCGGCCAGCAGTCGTTAATCTGCCAGTAGAGCGAACCCATGCAGAAGGGCCTCCTGCGGCGATGGGCTTCGATGGCCAGCTTGATGGCCTCTGCCTGCAAGACCTGTCCGACATAAAGCATATCCTGAAAATTATCCGGCACCTTATAATAATGCTGCATGTACCATCTGATACGCTGATTGCCGATGGCGCTGCGCTGGTGAGCATTCATCACTTCCGAATCAATATTCCAATCTTCGGGTTGGGTATACTGTTTCACCGATTCAAATTCGGGAAATGACTGAAAACCGTACTCGGTCATAAAACGGCCGATCTTTTCCTGAAACTGACCGAACAGTTCTTTGCCGTGCCAGACGCCCCAGTAGTGCATGTTTCCGGAAGTACTTTCGTATGAAGAACGCACGCCGAAATCGGCCAGCGGCGAAGAGGGCCAGTAGAAACGCTGACCATCATACTTGCTTAGGACATCGGGTAATAACCGGTGAAATATCTTTTCGTAGTCCTGCCAGATTTTTGCTTTTGTTTGATCCTTCAGGGGCAGCTCGCGCTCCCAGCCTTTATCTGTTCCATGTCCCCAAATCCAGTCCATTTCATTATTTCCGCACCAGATGGCGAGACAGGGATGATTGCGCAGACGTTTAACATTATCGATGGCTTCCTGGCGGACGTTTTCAATGAAGTCTTCATCACCGGGATACATGGCGCAGGCAAACATAAAATCCTGCCACACCAAAATGCCGTGCTGATCGCAGAGATCATAAAAAATATCATTTTCATAAATCCCGCCGCCCCAGACACGCAGCATATTCATGTTGGCATCTTTGGCCGAGCGGATGATATGCTGGTATTTTTCAGGCGTCACCCGCGAAGGAAAGCTGTCGTTGGGAATGTAATTGGCGCCTTTGATAAAAACCGGCCGGCCGTTGATTTCAAAATAAAAACTGCGCCCCCGCTCATCCTTTTCGCGGATTACATTGATCGTTCGCAATCCTGTTTGGCAAGTCTTTTCATCTATCAGACTTTCCCTGCCGGATAGTGAAATACGCAATGTATAAAGAAACGGTTCGCCCATGCCGTTGGGCCACCAGAATTCAGGATTTGTAATTTTAAACGGGATTGTGTATTCGTGCCTGCCTGCCCGCAACTGAAGCGGTCTTTCGGTTAACTTGCGCTTATCCCGATCATCGGAAATTATGATCCTGACTTCATGATCGGCTGCGGCAGTAATTTCGAGTATGCTTTCCAAATCCGCGGATTCGACGGTCATTGCATTTTGCAAAATATGTACGTTTTCGATCAGGGCTGTGTCCCAGGCATGCAGGGAAACAGGCCGCCAGATACCGGATGTGACGAAGCGCGGTCCCCAGTCCCAGCCGTAATGATAGGGGGCTTTGCGGGCAAAAATGCTGACTTTTTTATCACCCATTCCGCCCGGTTCGGACTGATCGGCGGCAGCGGGCAGTTGATAGCCGAGCGCTTCCAGCTTAGGCAGGTCGAAATGGAGCGGTGATTTGAAATGCACCGTCAGCGTGTTTCCGGTCAATTGTAAAATTTCTTTGCAATCCACTTTCCATGACCGGAACATGTTATCAGCCTGAAATAAAGGCTTTCCGTTGAGAAACACATCGGCGTATGTGTCCAGTCCCGAAAAAATCAGCCGGATATTTTGTTTTTCGAATATTTGTTCATCAATATCGAAAGTCGTTTGATAAATCCAGTCCTGTTTATCGATCCATTGCAGATCCCGTTCGCTGGTCCGGTAAAAAGGATCGGGAATTTTTCCTGCGGCAAGCAAATCGGTGTGGACGCACCCCGGAACAGCGGCGGGCAGCCATTTCTTTTCATCCGCGCGACGGAACTGCCAGTTTTTGTTTAAATTGATTTCAAGCATTGGTTGCCTTAATTCCATATAAGCGATGGGAACAATGATGCGTATGCAGTTTGTTATTTCATTAACGGAACACCCAGAATTCAAGCAGACAATAATTAAAAACCGAACCGAGCACGCTGCCGATCAGATTGGCGATCAGGTAATGCATGCCGAAGCTGTGTACCAGCGTGATCAGTAATGTGTAATTAATAAAGGCGCTTAGGGAGCTGGAAATATAGTAGCGCAGCAGTCTCTGAAAATAACCGAATTTGCGGTCGTAACGATTATGATGAAATGTCCAGTAATCATTAATGGTGAAATTATTAAATATGGCGATCCCGATGGCAACCGGTGAGGCGATGCTGACCGGGAATCCCCAGATACCGTGACCAATATAAAGCAAAACCATGTTGACGCCTGTGCCGCTGGTGCTGGCGACGCCGAATTTTATGAATCGATATAAATAGGCTTTCATATTCTGTTTTCCGCTTCGTTAAACCGCAGTCAGGCTTTTTTTCTTTGACCGATCAAATTCTGTATGATTTTTGCAAGGGGCAGGTTAATGTGCGGGGGCAGCGTGTGATGTGCTTTACGCATCGTAAGAAAGAGCCACTTGTGTTCGATCAGATTCAATGCCGCTGAAAAATCCCACAGGGGCGGCAGTACATAAGTAATTTCATTCCCAACGCGTCGCAGCTCTTTATCAAATTGTTTGGGATCGTCCACATGTTCTATGGTGTGTGAACAAAGCACCTGATCGAACTGATTATCGGTAAATGGCAGATTGTATATGTCATCAACGAGGACAAAATTTTTTATTTTGGCGTGATTCACGATATCCACATTTACTTTACCGACATCGGTTTTACCGCAGCAGATATTGAGGTCCCACGATCGGCCGTTTATAATCCGGTCTTTCATGAATCGGTAACTCAACCAATTGAGAACAAAAGCAAGCAACCAGATTGCGGCCGCTGCAACGATTAAAATAATGACAATGTTCAACCAAACCGGCATAGGATTTTTAAGCACTCCTGTGTAAAGTAAAGGTTTTCCTGGCCGCTTCCGTTACCGCTTCAACGAATAAGTGCAATTATAAAAAAAAATCCGATAAGAACAAATTAAAAATTGCACGCATAATGACTGTTCAATTCAATATAATCATACAATTAAATATCCGGGAAAACAGAGATATTCCCTGAACTGATGAAATTTTGAAAGATTTTTTAAATATTGAGATTTACGATTTTGTTTTTGGAAGGGGAACGGAAGCTAATAATTTTAAAAGGAAAGAGATATTAAGGATTGGCGTTTTATGAAAGCAAAGATAAAAATTGTTCTATGTTGTTTTGTGTGAGTAGTCCATACACAGACGACCATAAGGCCCAATCCCGAATTTGACCACTACCGCGAGGATTCAACTAATTGTGGCATAATAAGGAGATCCATTGTCGAACCCTTTCAGGGTTCCCGCTTTATCTTATCCTGGTCTCCGGGATACTATCCAAGAATCCCGGGCTTTGTTTTGGAACGCCTGCGGCGTAAACGGACCATATCATTCGTAATATGTAAGTCGCCTCTCAGGAGTACCCATACAAAAAGACATAGACCCGGTTTTTTTTCTCAAATTCCATTTTCTTAATGAGAAATTGAAAAAAATTTTCGGGTAATTCAACGCAGGTTTAATTATATCTCCGAGGGGCCATAAAATATCTTTGAATGAGGGCAAAGTGCCTTTATTTCAGAAGCGTGATCTTACGATACAAAATATTACCGTTGGCTTCCAGTTTACAAATGTACAGGCCGCTGGCGGTATTTCCGGCATTCCAGGTCAGAACATGGTGTCCGGATGGCTGACGGGTATGCAGCAGCGTGCGCACTTCCTGACCGCGCATGTTATAAATGGATACCCGCACATCGGCCGCTTCCGGCAACCGGTAACGGATGACCGTCGTCTGATTGAAGGGATTGGGATAATTGGGATACAGAAAATAATCGGAGGGCGGTTTGACAAAGTCCGCTTCCAGCGTATTCAGGTCATCAAAATAATCCATTACCCTGTTCATGACTTCAAATCGTTTGCTTTCCGGATAGATCGTTTCAAAGGGGAAACCGATATAAACCAATGCGCCATCCTGCGTACCCTCGGGGAACGGCCCCTTATAAACCACGGCGGCGGACTGCGTCGAACTCAGCCCGCTATACTTTATGGCTTCCTGACCGCCGTTTTTGCCACTGATGACATCCGGCCAACTGACATTATAGGAACCATGCGTGCCGTTATCGAAGGTAATACCGGTCATCCCTTCAAAAATATTTCCTGCCATCCCCTCGGATGTATACCAGGCGCTGGACTGATTATTAGGAGCATCGTAAACATACTCCGCTTTCAGGTAATTGCGGATGAAATTCTTGTCGCTGCTGCTGCCCTTGTGATCAAGATCCCAGGCGATTTCCGCTCCCGAAACGAATAAACTGCCGCCGTCATCCAGAAAGTTTTTTACCTTTGTCTGTTCCGTATTACTGAACGTCTCATCGGCGGTGCTTTCCTCGCCGAGAATCCAGTCGACGATGTCATAATCGTTTAAATTCATTAAGCCGTAGGTTATCGCTTCATTGGTGGCCGAATTAAAAGCGCAACCATAGTTCTTTACAGCCGCGGCATGCATGCGGATAAAATCGTAGGTGTTTCCCGTGGTGGAACGGTCGAATCCGTTAACAATCAGAATCTTTTTTTTTGCCTCTGCGGGCACACCGGCCAGCACTTCTGTAAAATTGCTGGTATCGGCCCCAACGGCCTGCAGGCGGATATAATAGGTGGAATCACTCTGCAGTCCGCTCAAAACCGGATCGGATTTTTCCAGCAGGATCGTTTGATCGAAATCAATGCCGTCGGCGCTCAGATGTACGAGGTAATGGGTCACATCCGGATCGTCATGAATCATCAGTCTTAAGCGACCGGCATCTTCGCTAATCACACCCCAGGCCGAGGGCCGGATAGTTGTGGCGGCGCTCAGGGGATAATATGGCGTCGGAATCCTGCCTTCGTCGCTAAAGAGGGTATGCAGGGAATCATTCTGCAGCGTTGTGGTAATCTTAGCCGGCTGATCATTAATCATGATACTATCGCGGACCAGACGAATGCCATGACTGTAATCGGCGTAGGTTTCCGAATGACCGCTGTAGAGGGACTGAATGGGCGTGCCGTTCTGGTAATGCCAGCCATAAATCACCACGCGATTGGGGGGCGGATTGCCGTAAATCTTTTTGGAAATCACGACATCCTTTTTATTGCCGCCGACCAGTTCACCCAGCGGATGATCGGCGATGACTTCCTGGCGTTGTGACCAGACCATCTGATTGTGATCATACATAACCGGAATGGTGGTCATCTCCGGACTCGGCGGGATGGGTGCGGGGGCCAGTTGAACCGTGGCCTGACTCCAAATCTGATCGACCATTTTGCGGGTGGGTAAGGTGAAGCCAAGTCTGTTGCACAATTTTTGAGCCAGCACCGGCGTCATGGGCATGAGGAAATAATCGCTGTCGCTGCCGATGGCCAGGTAATCGGGCAGAACATAGTAGGTTACCGCATAAACCCGGCCATTGATGGTGCTTTCGAAAGTGACCGGAATCAGATTCCTTTGAAAATCGGGCACATTTCCGCTAAGCACCTGGGCATAAATTTCATTCTCACGGTCGCTGAGCGAAAAATTACGCACCAGTTGTTCGAAAGCGCTCCCGGTCAGGGCATCAGCCGGCCGGGGCGGCAGCGGCAGGGTTTGCGCCATACAGAAAGCGCTGGTGAATATTATAAAAAAAAATGTTTTTAGTTTCATTTAAGCTTCCAATCTTTCTTGATGCGTTGTTACCCGGATAAATCCCGTGGAATATTGTTTAAATAAGCCTTGCCATGCCCCACCCCTCCCCACGCGCGTGGGGAGGGGGTGGGGGAGGGGGTTTTATACAAATTTCTGCCAACTTGCTATTAAGGCCTAACCAGCCATTTATCATTCAAAATGTGTCCACATGCGAATAATTTTGACCACCTGTTCTTTGTCATAAATCTGAAAAACAATGCGATGCTGAATATTTATTCGGCGCAACCAGGCGCCCGTTAAATCTCCGACAAGTTTTTCACAGGAAGGCGGCGATTGGTAAGTATCTTTTTCGAGAATATTTAATATTTCCAGGGCTTTTTCCTTTAAACCGGCAGATGCTATTTTTTGGGCATCCTTCTGCGCTTGTTTGGTATACACAAGCTTCCACTTTACCATTTAAGATCCGTATCACAATCCTCTATGGATTCGTTTAATCCCTCATGAATCGACTCGCGCATCCCGGGAATGGTCAGCAGGTATAATGTTTCATTTATGGCTCTCCAGTCATCTTCAGAGATCAATACGCCATTTGACCTTTTACCGGTTATTTGAATCGGTTCGCCGGAAGTTCTGGCTTCATCCAGCAATTTGTACAGATTTGACCTTGCTTTGGTCACACTTATTGTTTTCATCATACATCTCGATTTTTCAGAACGTACGGAAAGAAGTACGTTATTGCAAGTATTTTGTTCCTGATTGAGGTGGCTTCCTGTTTATAAAAGCGTTTTGTTGATTCAGTTGAGAAGAGCAGGCTGCCGTGAGCGTAATTCAGCAATAGCTACATTAATAAAGCGCGCCGGCATGGAAGCCGTGTTTAATTAAATGCCAAAATATTTTAATAGTCACTTCTGAAAGCTGTGTAAATTACCGCTCATCATAATGACCGCCGATGGCAAATATATAAATGTAATTCTCATCAAATTTATATATCAATCTATCTCTCTGCGATATTCTTCTTGACCATAATCCTTTTAAATTATGTTTCAATGCCTCTAATTTTCCTGATCCGGCAGATGGATCATTACGCTGCATTTCTTTGAGAAGTTTACAAAGATTTTTATGAAGTTTTTTATCCTTTATTCTGAGTTCCTCATATTTATTCCGGGTATTTCCTTCAAATACTATTGATCTCATTTAATTCTTCTTTGGTAGGTTTGTATCCGGTGTCAGAATTATGTGTCTTGAGTGATTCATTAATCTGTTTCATTAAAGACGAATTTTGCAGTACATACAAAGTCTCCTGTTCACGTTCCCAGTCTTCAGCGCTAATCACAATAAAATCTCTGCCAGCACGACGGCGAATCCGAAGAGGGATATGATCGTTTATTGCCTGATCAACAAATGATTTTAAATTTGCTCTAAATTTATTTACTGATAACTGTATCATAATTCTATACCTTATTTTTCAAAAAATGTACTGCTTTTCAGTACATAATACAAATTAATGATTTCCAACCGGAATCTATTTCCCTAACGCATGCGATAACCCGCCCAAAGCGCCAGCGGCCACGCAGCTTCAATTTACGATACTCTCCCACCGGAACCAAGTCCAAACGTGGACCCGGGCCGCGTTTTGGGTCGGCGTTAATTGCTTTGTTAGCTGTTATTTGTTTAACTTATTAGCCATTTGAAAAAAGATTATTTATACTTTTCAAAAACAATATTGTGTTTGTGTAGTTTATCAGCTGATCAATGTCAATTATTTCTTCTCTTAGCGACAATTAAAACTCCCGATGTTTCA